>SLOJ01000195.1 GCA_007132585.1 Bacteroidales bacterium
ATTATACATAGGGTACTTTATATAGGGCTCAATGATCATATTGTAGTTTTCCCGTTTTACCACATAACCGGCAGAAAGATTCAGAAACCGGGCCAGATCAACACGCCTGAATGCATCATAGGAGCCTGATGTGGTTACGCTTGAAAAGTCTCGACTGGTTGTGGTCTGCCCCGCAATATTTTCTGAAATAACATCTGCCATGATCTCAGCATTTCTGCTGAATGATTGCTGAAGGTATAGAAAGGATGAAACACCGGCTGAAACAAAAAACTGTTTTCTGCTATCATTCAATATCTGCATTCTCATATTCAAAGGAAAATCCACAGCCATAAATTCATAATCCACAAATCCACTTTCATCAATTACCATAAGATCTTCAGAGCGGTAATAATTGGGTAGAGCTTCCATGGCAACACCAAACATGGAGTTATCGTCAAAACTGAACTGGTTGTATACCAGGATTCCTCCGGTATTAACACTCAGATTTTCAGAAACAGGAAAGTCACCTGTTACCCCTGCGGCAAAGCCCATTCCATCGGCCACCTCCCTGGTTGTATAGGTAACCATTGAGCCTGCCAGAAACTGTATAGCAGAATTTCTGTTGCGTTGCACGGGATGTATATCGTTGGCAAGGCGAATGTCAGGAGAGATGCCATTAACGCCATTTCTTTCTGTTTCGGGTTCTATCGGTACATCCGGTTGAATTTCTGCCAATGTCTTATCGGTACCTGTCTCTTCAGATTCTGTTTCAGTTTCAGCTTCTGCAATGAGAACCTGGCCTGGTTTTTCATCCAATTGCTCTTCTTCAGTATCAGCAATTACAAGCACCGTGGGTGTATATGTTTTTATTTCTGCAGCACTTTCAGACTCAAATGAAAAAATTTCTTTTTCTGCTTCAGTTAATGCTCCTGCAAGTTGAGTATCATGTTGGTCAGTTGCTGCATCTTCAGCAATTGCAGCACTTTCAGGCTGCCCGGAATCATCAGGTATATTGGTTTCCTGGGTTTCCGGTGTGGTAATTGTCATTTTGGCTTCATCATCCCTGAATGTAAACCAGACCGTGGCAGCTACCACCATAAGCAATATTACAGCAGCCGCAGCTCTTACTTTATAGGGAAACAAAGCAATAATGCGCGCGCCTGATTTTTTACCCAACCGCTGTTGCATGGCCATCCAGGCTTTTTCGTCAACAGGCTCATGGTAGTCATCAAAAACCTTCCTGATGTTATCAGCTATTTTATCATCAAATGGCTTCATGGTAAGGTTTATTTTTCATTTTTGTATAATTCTTTTTAAGCAAAAGCTTTGCCCGGCTTAATTGTGAGCGCGATGTTCCCGGCGCAATATCGAGCATTCCGGCAATTTCATCATGCGAATAACCTTCAATTTCGTACAGGTTAAAAACCAGTCTGTATATCCGGGGTAAGCCCGACAGAAGATCAAGAATCTCTTCGGCATTCAGTTGTTTTTCAAGATCAGGTTCATTGGCAATTTCCAGCTCGCCCACATCAAATTCTACATGTACGGAATATTTCTTATTCTCTTTGTATTTATCAAGCGAAGTGTTTACCAGTATTTTCCTGAACCAGCTTTTAAAAGGCTTTTCGGTATCGTAACTCATGATGTTTTGAAACACTTTCATAAAGCTGTCATTGAGTATTTCAAGAGCATCGTCTCTGTTGGGTGCATATCGCAGACAAACCGACATGGCAAAGGCATAAAACCTTCTGTACAGCATTTCCTGGAAACGGCTTTTCCCTTTCCTGCATGCAAGTATCAAATCCCGATCTGTATAATTCTTTTGATCCAAGTCCTGCTATTTTTATGCCTTTTCTAATACCTATATGAAATTCAGGCAGATTTCAAAGATCAAATATAATGCAGATAAATCTGGTTTTCATTGTTATGGGTTTTTTTTTGGCGAATAAATCAACAACATATTAATTACTGACTTCTATATGGCTGAGAAGCTGAATATTTTGAGGATCGGAATAATCATACTGAAACAGGCCGTCATGACCAATCAGCAGCAGTATATCACCCAAAGGAATTACATCATATGTATCAATACCCGAAAAGTGTGCGATCATATTGGACTGAATAGCCAGGGGATTGGTGGCATCGTACACCTTCAATCCGTCGGCACCATCGCAAATGAATAAAGTACCGTTATCTATTCCCAAACCATGTGGATTGAACATGGGATAAGATTTCAGCAGTGTGGGCGATTCGATATCAGAAATATCAATCACATCCAGCTGATTGGTGGTATTCATACACCAATTGCCTGATCTTAATGTAACATAAGCAATGTCATTTTCAACCACCACCGGGTCGCAGGCATTCATATGATCCAGATCAGAAACAAACTCAGGTTTAGCCGGATTTTTAAGGCTGTAGATCATCATTCCGGTGGTTGTGCCGACAAAAAGATGACCATCGTAACGAAAGAGCGTTTCCATTTCGCGCCAGATGCTGATACTATCGGTTTGAAGCATATTTCCGGCATCGGAAACATCAATGGTTTTAAGCACATGGGGTTGTGCAATGCTATGCAAATATTGATCATTGAGCATGAAACGGGCCATTGATCCTGCAACTCCGGCAGCATTTTCAGCACCTCCCGCTACATCCATAGTTGTTGCAAAACGCCATGAAGACCAACCACGGCCCCAGTAATTGGGATTTTCGGCTGTCAGGGTTTCCACCTCCCAGCCAACAATAACTCCTTTGCTCCGGTCAATTCTGTTCCACGCAAAAGGTAAATTAATATCAACGGGTGGTGGTAAAACCTCAGGAAAAGCATTTTCAATCCGGGAAATCATTACCGGATTTGTAATATCAGATATATCCAATGCCACAAGATCAATATAACTGTCAGCGAAAAGTACATCTCCCCGAATGGCAATATCCACGTTCCCTTTTATCTGGTAAAAGGCAACAGGATTGGGATATGCAGGGTTGGAATTATCAATAACATGTATCCCTTCATTCACTTCATTTAGAAATATGTAGTTGTCCTTGAAATAGATTTTGCCTGCCTGCTGAATATTTTTTGCGGACAAAGCTTTGGGGGGCTGCCGGAAATCTTTGAATTCCATGTAAACAGGTACCATAGCATCATAGCGGTAAACTTCACGGTCTTTATTACAAGACATCAATCCGATTAAAAGCAGGATCACAATTGAAACCGGGTGAACAAATCTTTTTTCCATAGCTTTAATTTTGGTTTATACCTTTAATACTGAAAAAAAAGGTGAAGTGCTGCAATAACTGCCTTTTTTTTGAAAAAAATTTTCCCTATTAAACTTATTGATTAAAATAGAGTTATTTACTAAAAATGCAAATTATAAATATGCAACTCCCATGCTATGAAAAAAATATTCTCAACCGCAACCGGATTTATTCAAATCAGTATATCGTTACTCATTTTACGATTGGGCATTGGCGCATTAATGCTAACCCATGGCTGGCCAAAACTTTTACGGTTATTTGAAGGAGGAGAAATTTCTTTTCCTGACCCATTGGGCATAGGTAGCTTTATGTCGCTGATCATGGCAACCCTTACTGAAGTTGCAGCATCTGTGCTCGTAATATTGGGGTTGGCCACCCGGCTGGCTACCGCTTCACTGGCATTTACAATGATAATTGCTGTTTTCGTGGTACATGCCGATGACCCGTTTCAGCAAAAAGAACTCGGTTTAATATATCTGCTGGTATACATTGTTCTGATGATAACCGGTAGTGGCAGGTATTCAATTGACAGACTGATTAGAAAATAAAGGAACAGCGTTATTCCTGTATCAGGCTTTCAATTTCTGTATTCATTTCTCTGAGGGCATCACTTATGCTTTTTTCAGGATAGATGGTTATAAAATCTTTCCAAAAATCATGGTCGTATTCGAAATTCTGATCTGAGAAAATACTTCTGGTATTCAATAGTTCTCTGCGGCGAAAGCGGTCGGTCCGTAATGTGTCGATATCAACCACCGCCATCTCAAAGAACACATTATAATTTTGTCCAAATAGCCTGTTTTTTTGTCTTATACGGATATCAACGTCACCTCTAACATGGTTCAGATGGTAGGTGCCTCCCCTGCTTCGGTATTGTACAGCATAACGCATACTTTGGATACGGGTAACATGATCGGGGCTTCTTTTGGGAATAAACCTTCTTTCATTTTTTTTCAGATAGGATGGATAAATCTCAAAATCAACCTGCAAAATAGCCAGGGATTCCCGGTCGATAAAAATTGTTCCGCGGTAGCGGGGATCTCTCACATGCGCTGCTTCTTCAAATTCAATGGCAAAAACAGCTCCCCCATCAAAAGCAACAATATCAGCACCTTTAAATTCAAAATCACTTAGAAATTCTTCCTGCAAAAATTCGGGTAATTTTTTCATCACATCCAATTCCAATGAACTCCTCACACCGGCTTTCAATTTAAGTATAAGAGTATCGTCAAGTTCAAGGTTGGAAATATTTCGTGATTTCAGCAGTACTACCTGGTCATGAGTTTGCTGATGATATGCTGTTTTATGAACTCTGAACACAGCTTCAGAATAATTGATCACCTTTTCCCCTTTTAAAACTCCCTCACGATAAAAGCTGGTATGATGAGCAGGCCTGCGGGCATACAGTTTCGTTCTTGCTTCAAGGGCATTACGCAATATTTCGTAGGGATCGTAGTAGGTGATTATAACTTCTTGCAGTGATATAAGGTCGGGTTGCAGGTAAATATCATGTGTGCCTTCGAGTAATAGGGCAACCGGAATACTCCGGGCTTTATAGCCCACATAGGATATGCGCAAAGTATCATCGGATATTGATAAGGGCAATCTCAGTTTAAAGACACCATCGCGGTTGGTGGTAACACCTGAAGATCTGTTAAGCAGGGCAATGGTAGCATAAGGTAAAGTTTTTCCTGATCCGGCATCCATTACCTTTCCAAATATTGTTATTTTTTCATCTGTTTCAGGTTTTGATTCAACTCCGGTAATTTCATCAGCCGCTAACCCGGGTGGTTTTCTGATAATAATGTATTTATCAATTACCTTATACTCAAGCGAAGGATCTTCAATAACGGTTTCCAGTAAACCTGCAATTGTGAATGTGCCTCTTCTTATCCTAACCTTTTTGTCATTATCAATGATCTGACTATCATAAATAAAATAATAACCGGTTTGTCTGCTTACCTGGTTGAGTAATTGAAATATTGTATTATTTTGACCGGGCAGGGTAATTTCATCTTGCAAAATATCATCCGAGGGGTTCTTAAAAGGCACATCAATCTCCTGTTCTGCTTTTATTTCAGGGCAAAGTGCTACATAAAAGAGACCAAAGATGAGCCAGTATTTTGCAATTTTATTCAATTGTTTTCCTTGAAAAGACTATATCATTTCCGTTTATTTCAACATCAATATCGAGCGAAACCGCAATAAGCTCAGCCATTAGTTGGGGTGATGCCTGGTAAAATGTAACCGTAAGCCTGCGTTGATTCAGTTCCGGATCCTTAACCTGCGAATTTGCGGCAAAATTCTGATCAATTACTGAAAGAATGTTTTCCAGGGTTTCGTCCTTAAATTGCATGTGATTCTTTCGCCAGGCTGTATTATAAAGGTCGGCTGCAAAAGAAATATTGGCTTTACCGTTTGCAACTTCCAGCAATTCTCCCTGTTCAAGGTAATATGACTGATCATCCTTAATATTTACCTTAACTTTACCGGTTTCCACAAAGACCTCCAGCCCGCCGTTTTCAATGGTTTTCACATTGAAAGATGTACCCAAAACTTCAATTTCACCCACGGAAGTTTCAATAAAGAAAGGCTTTTGCGGATTTGACTGTACGTCAAAGAATGCTTCACCGGTCAAAGCAACCTTACGTTTCTGATCATCAAAAACAACCGGCAACATCAGGTTTGAATTTTTCGCCATGTAAACCACCGATCCATCACTGAGCTTCTGTACCAGGGTAACATCAGTATCATCGGTGTAATAGGTCAGCATGTTTTCATCTGAAAGGTTTCCGGTAATAAACCAGACAGCAAAACCCAGCGAAACAATCAAAAGAAATGAGGCAGCAACTTTCAGCCAAACGGGCGCAGAATTTCTTTTGTTAAATTCAATCCTGCGGGTACTATCATCCTGACCAATACGATCACTCAGGTTTTTCCAAGCGGTATCTGTATCCAGATTTTGCGGGGAATTTCCAGGTTTTTTCTTATTTAACCGGTTCCATAATCCTTCCAGGATGTGAACTTCTTCTCTGAGATTCTCTTGCACAGAAATTTCCTCCTGAAATAATTTTTCTTCTTCCGCATTCATCTCATGGGCCAGGTACCTGGCAATATTCTGATAATCGGTGTTATTTATATTTTTAGGCTTCATTTTCTTTTTTGGTTAACTGGTAATTTTGGGTTTATATTTTATATCCCTGGTATTCTGAAAGTTTATTGCGAAACGCTTTTAAAGCCTTACCCATATCAGCTTCAACTGTTTTTACAGACACCGACAATTTTTCGGCAATTTCTTTATATGTTAAGTCTTCAAAACGATTCATTCTGAAAATATTACTGCACCTATCGGGCAGGCTTTCCAGAACTCCATCAATAATTCCCTGCAATTCCTTCTCGCCATATTCCGGAAAACTTGATCGGTCGGTTTGGTTCATGGTATCGGCATACTTTTGTTTTACCGCTTCATGGCGCAGATATTTAAGAGAACTGTTTCGCACTGCCTGATACAGATAACTTTTCAAAGAAAACCTTATACTCATTTTTTGCCTGTTTTTCCAGTACCTGTAAAAAAAGTCCTGTACAATCTCCTCGGCAACGTCCTGATCATCCACAAACTGCATTGCATACATACATAAAGGAGCGTAATAATCCCTGAATATTTTCTCAAAGGCAGCAACATCATTGTTTTTTACCTTTATTTGCAGACTTGCAGACAGCATTCTTTCCATTTTTACTGCTAAACCCGGGTACATGATAAGCACCCGGGCAACAGGTTTATATTAAATGAGAATTTTCAGGGCAATTTACTCAATAATTTCAAACCTGTGAGCAAAGCAGAAAATTATTTTGAACCCTCAATTCTTCGATTGAGTTTCTCAATGGCTGATTCAATGGATTCTTCAGGTTCAATGTAATTGTATTCACCCCAGAAACCATCTTCAAAATAAACCGGAACCATATCAGATAAAATATTTCTTCGGCTGAATGACTCACGAGCAGAAAAGCGTTCTACATTTTCGGTTGTACGCTCAGTAATAGCCATCTCAAACATTACATTATAGCGTGTTCTGAAAATTCTTCTTCTCCAGTCGGCAAAAAACTCAAGTTCGCCCCTGAGATAGTTGAGATGGTATTTCCCGTCTATTTTCTTGTAAGATACCATGTAACTTGTATTGTTGGCTGAAAACCGAAGGTTAAAAGGTTTTCTCTGGATAAAGTTTCGCGTTGCTTTTTTCTTATCTGATAAATCCATACTGAATTCTACTACGGCAATGGCAAGATCATCAGCAGAGATATAGAACTTACCGAAAAACAAGGGAAAAGGCAAAATTACAGCAGGTTCAAAACCTACTACGTAATGGTTTTTCTCGTCAATTTTTACTATATCAAGGAATTCGTAATTGTAAAAATCGATCATTTCCCTTGAAATGAGTATTCCAGGATTTTTCATGATATCAAGCAACATTGCCACCGTTGGGCCTCCCTGCAATTTCAAAATAAGGGTATCTACATCTTTCACATCACCACTTTTACGTCCTCTGATTATTTTTACCCGGTCACTGGATATGCGCGATGTATAAGAGCTTTGGTATACATCAATAATCGCTTCAGAAATAGAGATATAATCTCTTCTTTGCTTGATGGCCTCACGATAAAACCCTGTAAGCCGATAGGGCTCTTCAGGATAGTTCTCTTTAACGCGATTTAAGGCGCCTTCCACTAATTCACGTGGGTCGAGTGGTCTTACGAGAACCTCCTGGAGCATGATAGAGTGAGGGTTAAGAAAGAATTCACCTGATTTTCCTTGATGGTCAGAAATGGAGAACTTCGAAACCCTGTAGCCCAGATGCGAAATGGCAAATTCTCTTATGTCAAGGTTCTTCTTAACTTTTAGTGTAAACGATCCATTCAAATTGGCAACCGTTCCGGTGTGTGTTCCCGGAATAAACACGCTGGCAAAAGCAACGGGTCTTTTATTTCCGGCATCGCGAACGGTTCCGCTAATGGTATGAAAGGTTTCAGAATCCGTTTGCGCAAAAAGTTGAGTTGAAGTTGTAGTTGCAATAACTACAAGCAATAACAAATAAAAAAAGGGGTGCGTTTTCATAGCAGTAAAATTTAAAGTATGTGAATAATGATTTTCATTCTTTACTCTTAAGACCCCGATCATACCCCTATACCCTATATTTTTTTCTTTTTCTCTTTTGAAATAATTAATCCTGATAATCATGCATTTAAAAAACTAAAAACAAACGATTATTTGATACATTCGTTTATTCGATATATTTTAAATCATTAGATGTAATTCTCAATTTTTTTCATACCTTGGTGGCCAGGTTCAAAAATAAGCAATTAAAAGTGATAAATTCCAAACCAAAAATCATTTGCTATGATGAAGGAAAACTTAACGCAACTGCTTGATGGCAGTATTCGTAAAAATTGGGACATGCCCGCCCTGGGCAATTATAACGGCGAGCTTATAAAATATGCAGAGGCCGGCAAAAGAATAGCGCAATTACACCTGATATTTGAAATATGTCAGGTAAAACGTGGAGAAAAGATCTCCCTTGTAGGCAAAAACTCAATAAACTGGGGTATTACCTATCTGGCAGCAATAACTTATGGCGCAGTTATCGTACCCGTGCTACCCGATTTCAAACCCAATGATATACAGCATATTGTAAATCATTCAGATAGTCGTTTACTGTTTATTGCCGAAAACATCTTTGAAAACCTTACACGGGATCAGCTGAAAGAAGTAAATTATATTTTTTCTTTATCTGATTTCAAGCTTTTATGTGACTGCAAGTCCACCAAAACAAAAAATAAACTTAATAGCCTTGATGATCAATTCAGTAAAAAATACCCTGGCGGTCTGAACCGGCAGAATTTTAAATTCCCTGTCGTTGAAAATAAAGAAATGGCAGTATTAAGTTATACATCAGGCACTACAGGTTTTACCAAAGGAGTTATGCTAACCCATAACAATTTGGTTGCCAATGTAGTATATGCCAACAAAAATATGCCTTTGGAGCCAGGTGATAAAATTGTTTCGTTTTTACCTTTGGCCCATGCCTATGGTTGCGCATTTGAATTTCTCTGGCCTTTTAATCTGGGTTGTCATATTACCTTTTTAACCAAAACCCCGTCGCCGCAAATCATCCTTAAAGCATTCTCAGAGATCAAACCCAGGCTGGTACTTGCCGTTCCGCTGATCATGGAGAAGATATACAAAAAACAGATCCTTCCGGTGATCAGCAAATCAAGCGTGAAAACGCTGCTTAAGGTACCGGTGCTTAACAAACTAATAGAATCAAAAGTTAAGAAGAAACTGATGGATGCTTTTGGCGGAAATTTCCATGAGGTAGTGATTGGTGGTGCACCCCTAAGCAAAGAAGTGGAGGTATTTCTCAATAAGATACGTTTTCCCTTCTCTATCGGCTATGGAATGACAGAATGTGCGCCGCTTATCAGTTATGCCAACTGGGATAAAACCCGGCTGGGTTCAGCCGGCAAGGTTGTAGATTCAATGGAGATTAAGATTGATTCGGAAGACCCTGAGAATATTGCCGGGGAGATCATGGTAAAGGGTGAGAACGTGATGCAGGGATACTATAAAAACCCTGAGGCTACAAAAGCTACTATTGAGCCCGACGGGTGGATGCATACCGGTGATCTGGGTCTGCTCGATAAAGACGGGTTCATTTATATAAAGGGGCGAAGCAAAAGTATGATTTTGGGTGCATCAGGACAAAACATTTATCCTGAAGAAATTGAGGCCCGCTTTAACAATCTTGATTTTGTGCAGGAATCGCTGGTTGTGGAAAAAGACGGTCGGCTGGTTGCACTCATTTATCCTGATTACGAAACGGCCGATAAAAAAGGACATACGGATAAAGATCTGAAGGAAATTTTCGAAAAGCACAGGAAAAAGCTGAATGAAATACTGCCTGCTTATATGAGTATTGCATCTACGAAAATATTTGCAGAAGAATTCGAGAAAACACCCAAGAAAAGTATCAAAAGATTCTTGTACGATCAGATTGAATAATAGAAAATGCTATTGAACGTGAGTCTGAAAAAGAATGTATTAAAACAACAGAAAAGCCATCAGAGTTTGATGGCTTTTTCTGTATTACTTTAAATAGAAGTTCAGGTTATAAAAACTATTTTGGTTCTGTATAACCTTCTTCTTTACTGATAGTCTGGGCTACTACTGTAAGAAGCACACCATAAATTACTTTAGAAGAAACATCCGCAATGGTATAGGTGATCTGACGGCCAACCATACCTATTTCGCTAAAGAATGCACCTTCTAATCCTGCAAGGTGAGGCATCAGGTAAGCACCGGGATAAAGCATCCATGATACAAGGAAAAGCCCCCAGATAGCATTCAGCGTATTCTGAGCTTTTACCGGAATACCTTGTTTACCCTGACTGATTACTTTTCTCATCAAAATAAGAATGTGAATAAAGAATGCTGTGGAAACAGCACCCCATGCGAAGAACGCAGTAATATTGGTAACTTCATAAAACTGACCAATGTAACCGGTGATGATCATGGCGGCACCTGAGAACCAGAATTGATTTCTGATACTTGAAAATTTGGAAGTAGTAAGCGTAACCACAAACAGAATCTGGAAAAGCAACATAGGAACATCAATCAACCAGTTAAGGTATCTGTATCCATTGTTAAACAGATCCTGACCCTCACCGAGGAAATACCTGCCTCTCTCAGAGTCAAATACAAAACTGCTGGTCCAGTTACCTGCCTG
>SLOJ01000186.1 GCA_007132585.1 Bacteroidales bacterium
ACATAAAATACTCTAAAACTATAGACGCTATTGTGGAAACCAGCGCATCGCAAAACTTGAAAAGCTTTTTCCGGCAGCGTGCGCGATGGTCATCCAAATCTGTTGCCTACAAAGATTTTTTTACACTTTTTACCGCTGCAGCAGCTGCAGGATTAAATATTCTGATCGTTACAGGGATTATTGCCGGATTGTTTATTTCTCATTTATTGTACCCGACTTTAATAATCTGGGGAATGAAAACTTTAATTGACTTTCCTTTGACTTATGGGGCTGCGGTTTTTTTTAGAAAGAGACATTTTTTATGGATGTATATTCCACTGCAGGTCATATATCCTTTTTATGTAAGTTTTACGCTCTTCTGTGCAACATTCTCATCGGTTAAATGGAAACAACGAACCCAACAATAGGATCAACAATCAGTTACCAAGTTCTTTTTTTACACCCAACAAAAACTTCTCAATTTTATTTAAGGACTTAATAATCTCATACTCACGGTGGGTATCTTCTGGGTTTTTCCGAAGTTTATCTTTTGCTCCTTTAAGTGTGTATCCTCTTTGTTTAACCAGGTTAAAGATCAGATGAAAATTATCAACATCTTTCTGCGTAAATAAACGATTGCCTTTTTTGTTTTTCTTCGGCTGAATAATATCAAATTCCTTTTCCCAGAAACGAATAAGAGAAGTATTCACATCAAACATTTTCGCTACCTCACCGATGGTATAATATATGCGTGCTGTGGTATCTTCTTTTTCACCCATTCTCGTTAATATTTATTAAAAAGTCAATAATTCAATGATATACCAAAAGTATAAATTTAATAATTCAGGTCAAATATTTTTTAATCATTATAATACAATTTCACTCAATACAATATAGGTTTACACAAAAGAATTATTTTTGATCTTTATTTGATCAAGCGATATTATACTCTTTATTTTAAAACACCTATGAAATTAACTTTTTTGAATGTTTCCACAACAGTACTGATGTTAATCCTTAGCATGTTCTACTCTTATAGCACATTTGCTTCCTTATCTGATAAACTGAACCGGGAAAAAATATCACCTCCTCCGGTAAAAATTGTTACACCATCCGGACCAGGTTTAATGGACTTTCCAAAAGTTGATGAAGCAAATCGTTTTATCAGCATCATAGGAGTAGGAGATATTATGATGGGAACCAATTATCCTGATGAAACCTATTTACCACCGCATGATGGAAAATTTCTGCTTCAGCCCTTGCATGCTATTCTGCAAAATGCTAAAGTTACATTTGGAAACCTGGAAGGTGTATTACTGGATGGTGAAGGAACTGTTAAAAGATGCAGAAACCCTGATCTTTGCTATGCTTTTCGCTCACCGGAGCATTATGTGTATAACCTGGTTGATGCAGGTTTCGACATGGTAAGCCTTGCTAATAATCATACAGGGGATTTTGGTCCGGAAGGCCGGACAGCAACAAAAAGAACATTACGGGAAGCAGGTATTGCATTTGCCGGAACGCTTGAGCATCCGACAACCATTATTGAAAAAGATGGTGTAAAATTTGGAATGGCTGCCTTTTCGCCCAATGTGGGAACCGTTAGTATTCATGACATTGCCAATGCACAAAGGATTGTAAGCGAATTAAAATCAGAAACCGATATTGTAATTGTTTCTTTTCACGGAGGAGCTGAAGGAGCCGATCATCAGAATGTTACCTGCGAAACAGAGTTTTATTATGGCGAAAACAGAGGAAATGTATGTCATTTTGCATACAGCGTTATCGATGCGGGGGCAGACGTTGTATTTGGTCATGGCCCGCACGTAACACGTTCGGTTGATTTATACAAGGATCGTTTCATTGCATACAGCCTTGGTAACTTCTGCACATATGCCAGGTTTAATCTCCGTGGTGAAAATGGTATAGCTCCCATAATAAAAGTGTATACATCTTCTAATGGAAAATTTTTAAAAGCAGAGGTCACTCCAATCAGACAAACAGGAAGAGGAGAGCCCGTTATTGACAACCGTAATCTAGCTATAAGATCTTTGCAAAGACTCATACAGGAAGATTTTCCCAACTCAGAACTTATGATAACAGATGATGGAATAATAAAAAGAAGGTAACGGGTAATCGCTGATCTGTAATGGGTAGTTTATATAAACCAACAACTTATTAACTCATTAACTTATTAACTCATTAACTAAAAAAATTATGAAAGCGATTGGTTAACTCTTGAAGCCACTTCAATGATATACTCAAACTCTTCAGGAGTAAGATCATTGAAAAAATAATTTACAGGGTTTACTTTTTTACCTTGTCTTATAACCTCGTAATGCAGGTGTGGTGCAGTTGAAACACCTGTATTTCCCACAAAACCAATTATCTCGCCCCTCTTAACTTCCTGCCCTTTTCTCACATTGAATTTACTCAAATGGGCATATAGTGTTTCATAACCATACCCATGATCAATTACTACCATTAAACCATATCCGTGCCGGTTTCTTTCAACGGTTTTCACAATACCATTTCCGGGAGAATAAACGGGCGTTCCTGTGGGAGCTGTAAAATCCACTCCCGTATGCGGACGAAGGGTTTTATAAATAGGATGAATTCTCGGGCCGAAACCTGAAACCAGTCGTTGCGTACCTTTTTCTATGGGAACAATGGCAGGAATTGATGCAAGCATATCAGCTTTATTCTTGGCCATTTCAAAAACTTCATCATAAGAAATAGACTGCACATAAAGCTTGCCTGATAATTGATCTATACGTTTACGTGTTGAAGTAATAATACTACTGTTATTAAAACCTTCAAATTCTTCGTAACGATCGGCACCACCATAAGCGGCCTCTCTTACTGCTCGGGGAATAGGCTCTGCTTCAAAGATTACACGATAAATCTGATCGTCGCGGTGTGCCATATCTTCCACCACATTAAAAAGCATATCAAGCCTATCATTAACATACTGGAATTGTACCTTGTATTGATCAATTTCTCTTAAAAGAATTCTTTCTTTTGGGGAATCAAAAAAGGTATAACCTATAATCAGTACGATTACAGAGAATACCATGCCTGCAAGCACCACTCTTAAAAATCTTTTGGCTTTATCCCAGAACCCTTCTTCTACGGCCTCTACAGCTAGAGATTTTGTATTGAATTGGTATTTGATTTTTGCCATAATCTAAATGTACTCGTCCATTTTTTAATGCCCGGGTTGAGATAATTCCCCTAAAACATTAATTCCCTTATATTTACGGGAGTGTTTTGAAATAGTTACAAAACTAAGTAAAATTAATTTAATTTTGTCAGTGTTTTTACGAAAAAAAATAATAAAACTCTTAAATAACAAGCCATTTTCAATGAATTCCAATCAAATCAGGCAAGCATTTTTTGATTTTTTTGAAAACAAAAACCATTTTATAGAAAAATCTGCCCCAATGGTCGTTAAAAACGACCCAACTCTTATGTTTACCAATGCGGGGATGAACCAATTTAAAGATATTTTCCTTGGAAACTCGCCGGCCATGAATAAAAGAGTTGCCAACACACAAAAATGCCTGAGGGTTTCCGGAAAACATAATGATCTTGAAGAGGTGGGTCATGACACATACCACCACACCATGTTTGAAATGCTTGGAAACTGGAGTTTCGGTGATTATTTTAAAAAGGAAGCCATTTCATGGGCATGGGAATTGCTTACCGAAACTTATGGAATCGACAAAAACAATCTCTACGTAACTGTATTCGAAGGAGCCAATGATGATAATCTCGATGCAGATGAAGAAGCCAAAGAATACTGGAAAGAATTTGTTCCTGAAAATCGTATCCTATATGGTTCAAAAAAAGATAACTTTTGGGAAATGGGTGATGCAGGTCCATGCGGACCATGTTCCGAAATCCATGTAGATATACGTAGTGAGAATGAGAAGAAAAAAGTTCCGGGAAGGGAACTTGTTAACAAAGATCATCCCCTAGTTATTGAAATATGGAACCTGGTTTTTATCCAGTTCAACCGTCTGTCGAACGGCACCTTGCAACCCCTGAAAGCCAAACATGTTGATACCGGTATGGGGTTTGAACGCCTTTGCATGGTTCTGCAAGACAAACAGTCAAATTACGACACTGATGTATTTCAGCCTTATATTCAAAAACTGGCAGAAATGGCGGGTGCAACCTACGGCAAAAACGAGGAAAGCGATGTTGCCATGCGCGTAATCAGTGATCATTTGCGTGCAGTCTCATTTGCCATTGCTGATGGTGAACTGCCGTCAAATAATAAAGCCGGTTATGTAATCCGTAGAATTCTGCGCCGCGCTGTTAGATATGGCTATACTTTCCTTAATTTCAAGGAACCTTTTATCCATAACCTTGTGCCTCAGATGGTAAAAAAAATGGGTGGGTTCTTCCCTGAATTACCTGCACAGCAAGATCTTATCATGCGGGTAATTGCCGAAGAAGAAAGCACATTTCTTAAAACCCTTGCTACCGGTATCAATAAATTTGAAAATTATATTCAAAACAACCCGTCAAACAAAATAATTGATGGGAAATTTGCATTTGAACTTTTCGATACGTATGGATTTCCTGTCGACCTTACTCAACTCATGGCCCGTGAAAAAGGTTTTGATGTAGACATGAAAGGTTTTGATGCAGGTATGAAACAGCAAAAGGAAAGAAGTCGTGCTGCCGGCAATGTTGAAACACAAGACTGGGTAATTCTGCGTCCCAGTGAAGAAGAAACGATTTTCCTGGGATATGAAAGCCTTGAAGCCGAAGTAAAACCAATAAAATACAGAAAAGTAACTTCCAGGGGAAAAACTTTATACCAACTGGTTTTGGATAAGACCCCGTTTTATGCTGAATCAGGTGGTCAGGTTGGTGATCGTGGTACTTTAAAATCAGATGATATTACATTGCATGTACTGGATACCCACAAAGAAAACAACCTCTCCATACATATTCTGGATAAAATTCCTGAAGAATGGCCCGACACGTTCATAGCCACAGTTGATGAAAATAAAAGAAGGCTTACAGAAAACAACCACAGTGCCACACACCTTATGCACTCAGCATTGAGAAAAATACTTGGTACGCATGTACAGCAAAAAGGATCGCTGGTTGATGAAAAACGTCTTCGGTTTGACTTCTCACACTTTGCTAAAGTTACTCCCGAAGAAATTGAAAAAATTGAATATTTCGTTAACGAGCGTATTCGTGAAAATATTCAGCGTGAAGAACATCGCGAAATAGATATGGGAGAAGCCCAAAAAATGGGTGCCATTGCCCTGTTTGGCGAAAAATATGGAAATAAGGTTCGTGTTATTGCCTTTGATAAGGACTACTCGGCAGAACTATGCGGCGGAACACACGTAAACGCTACCGGGCAAATTGGGCTATTTAAAATTGTATCGGAAGGAGCTATTGCTGCCGGTATCCGAAGAATTGAAGCGGTTACAGGAGAAATAGCTGAAAAATTTGTGAATGAAAAAATTCAAACTTTTGAGCAAGTGCGCGATTTGCTTAAAAATCCAAAAAATGTTGTGAAAGCCATAGAACAATTGCACAGCGAGAATGAGAAACTCAACAAGCAGATCCAGCAACTACAAAAAGCTCAGGCTGGCAATATGATTGGTGAGTTAAAACAAAAGGTTCAAAAGGTAGGTGATATTAATTTCATTTCTGTAAAGCTGGCTATTGATCCACAGATGGCCAAAGACCTGGCCTTTGAAATGAAAAAGGAGATGGAGAATCTTTTCCTGACTATCGGTCACTTTGCTGATGGGAAGGCTGGTATTACAATTATCATATCAAATAATCTTGTTACGGAAAAACAGCTGCATGCAGGTAATATTGTTCGTGAACTCGCAAAAGATATACAAGGCGGAGGTGGTGGACAACCGCATTTTGCAACAGCTGGTGGCAAAAACCCGGATGGGCTGGAAAAGGCCGTATCAAGAGCTGTTGAGTTTGTGAACAAATGATTTTTCAATGATAGAAAGGAGGTTGTCTCAAAAGGACGATCTGGTCGTTGAGCTTGTCGAAACGACATCTAATAAAAGGTATATGGGCGCTTCGACAAGCTCAGCGTCCAAATAAAATCTGGCTTTTGAAACAGCATCCTTTCTTTTCATATATTAAACAATTTCAAACCAAAACAAAACAAATGAGCGCTAAAAGATTACTTACGGAGATTCCTGCAGCACGCTGGGGAGTCTTGATTTTGGCCAGTTTTATAATGGCTACCAACTACTATTTTTATGACCTTCTGGCACCCATTCAGGACCTGGTTCGTATAAACCTGGGTTTTTCGGCATCCGATTACGGACTGGTAATGTCAGCCTATGCATTCCCCAATGTATTTCTTGCCATGGCCATACTGGGTGGTATTATCCTTGACCGAATCGGTATCCGTATAACAGGCTTCTCATTCATTTTTCTGATGAGTATTGGTGGTGCACTAACTGCCTACGCTGCATCATCGACCTTTTTAAATGGTGGTTTCGGATATAGTTTTTTAAATTCTTTTCTTACTGCATATTCTCCGCAACTAAAACTGATGATTTTTGGTTTCTTCCTTTTCGGACTGGGAGCTGAAACCAGTATCGTTGTTTTATCGAAAATCATTGTAAAATGGTTCAAAGGAAGAGAGATTGCTCTCGCTCTTGGACTTAACCTGGCAATCGGACGATTGGGTGCTGCCCTTGCATTTACCCTCTCCCCTCGCCTGGTGCACCCCGAATGGACAACTGCAATTTATTTCGGAGTATTACTGCTTTGGGTAGGATTGCTCGGATTCATTATTTATATGCTTATTGATACCAAAGTTGACAGACAGGTAAAAATTGATCTCAGGGATCCCGAAGATGATTTTAAGCTAAGCGACCTTAAAGATCTGGTAACCAATCGTTCTGTTATTTATATAACCTTGCTTTGCGTAACCTTCTACTCTGCTGTATTTCCTTTCCTGAAATTTGCACCCGACCTGCTCATGAATAAGTTTTCCATGGCACGACAAATGGCTGGCGATGTTACATCATATCTTATGTATGGAACCATTTTGCTTACACCTCTTTTCGGATGGTATGCCGATAACAAGGGAAAAAGTGCCACTTTGATGTATCTGGGCTCAGCACTGCTTATTGTTGCACACCTGATGTTTGCGCTTACCTACCTGGAGCCAAGGATTCCTATTGTTTTGCTGGGTATTGCCTTTTCATTGGTACCGGCAGCCATGTGGCCGGCCGTTACCAAAATTGTTCCCACAGCAAAACTGGGAACTGCTTATGGTTTTATGTTTTCAGTGCAGAATATCGGTCTCTTTATTTTCCCCATGCTCATCGGATGGGTTGTAGATACTTCCAACCCCAATTATCGAACAGTGTTGAGCTCTGAGCAATATGAAACGGTTCAGCAGGACAATATGAAATATACAGGAAGTTATCTTGACAGAAAAGATGAACCCATTGCCAACAAAGAAATTAATGTTACCGCAGTGGTTTTTGAAGACATCATTTCCGGAAATATCGTATGGACAGAAAGTCATAAAACAAAAACTAATGAGCAGGGTCAGTTTGATATTGAGATAGGAAATCCCGAAGTAATTCTGAGTGCTAACTTTTCCAGTTTAAGAGAACCCCGTGAATACGAAAGATACAGGGCGGAGTTGATAAGAACTGAAGATGATATTGAAACAAAAATATTTGAAGGTTATTTTGAAGTGGATGAAAATAATGTATTTGTTTCTGAAACAGATATTACTGAAATGGATCTGCTGGATAAATCTCACCGCGGAGTCATCAGGGTTTTCTCAGTTGTAGATTATATTTATGAAGATGAACAAGGAGAGCAAATTCAGGAGCAGATCATTGAAAGGGTATGGGAAGAAACCACCCGCTTTTATGTTGATGAAGCCGGCCAGTTTGAAATTATTATGGGCCAGGGCAGATTGCTTCATGCATCGAGAGAATATTTTAGTTTAACATCAGACTCCTACTCTCTGGAAATCATTAAACCACTTGATTATACAAATCCTATGCTGGTATTTTCACTGCTGGGTATTTTTGGGTTGGTATTTGCATTTCTTTTAAAACGTGAAGATAAAACTTCAGGTTATGGGCTTGAGCTTCCAAATAAAGTAAAAGAAGAAGAAAAACAATCATAAACAGGTTTTGAAAAAGCAAAATTTCAATATATTCACCCTCTGTTTACCAACAGGGGGTGAATTTTATTTAAACTGTCAACCATATGGCCAATAAAAAAACATTTTAGGTTTTCGGCTGTTTCTCATGAGAATACCATAATACATATTTATCCAAACAGATATATTTTTTCGGAATTACTTAACAACCCATATTTGTTTGCAATTGCGCAGTAGTAAAAATTGTAATTTTGTCTATATAAAAAATTCACCATATGACATTAACAGAGGAATTAAATGACTTTTGCAGAAACTCACTGGTAGATCATCTTGGAATTGAATTTACAGATGCCGGTGAAGGTTACTTAAAGGCGCGAATGCCGGTTGACCAACGTACGGTGCAACCCATGGGTATACTTCATGGCGGTGCAAGTCTGGCCCTTGCAGAAACACTTGGAAGTGCAGGATCATATTCTATGGTGGATAAAAGTAAATACAATGTTGTAGGCATGCATATGAATGCTAACCATGTGGGTTCTATGTCAGATGATTATGTATACGCTCATGCCAGTATTTTGCACAAAGGAAGTCGTACCCATGTCTGGGATATCATGATTACTGCCGAAGATGGGAGAAAAATATCAATTTGCAGATTAACAAACATGCTCGTTGAAAAAAGTTAAGACGGATGGAGACTATCGTTACAAAGATAAATATGCTGAGTAAAATCCATCAACTTTCCCTGGATAATCAAATTGCTTTTACATCCTATCATTTGCCGGATCATGCAGAAGTAGTTACCCTTATTCAATGGAAATCGCAGCCGGCTGTTATTCCGGATATTCTCTCACTGAAAGGGAAATCAGGATTTGTCTTTGCTCCCTTCGATTTTAGTTCTGATAACCCAATCAGACTTATTCAACCAGATCTTATTTTAAAAGGTGATAAACTTGATGATATTGATTTTGAAATTGATCAGATGCTATCAGAAAAATCCTTTTATAAAAGTAAGCATCATTCGAGAGTTATTAAAAGACCTCATGCCATTCAAGGGGAAGAATATATGAGCCAGGTTGATGAGTTGCGAAAAATGATTGGCGAAAGTTCTCTCGATAAAGTAGTATTATCGCGTATCAGTGCTGAAAACAAACCTAAAAACTTTAGTCCGACAAGATTTTTCCAACAACTCAGGAAGGCCTACC
This sequence comes from Bacteroidales bacterium, assembly GCA_007132585.1. Taxonomy (GTDB): domain Bacteria; phylum Bacteroidota; class Bacteroidia; order Bacteroidales; family UBA7960; genus SKVR01. The sequence goes on from SLOJ01000186.1 coordinate 9,325, forward strand.
CTGAAGCATTTGTTTTTATGATTTATATTCCCGGTGCGGGTTTGTGGTTTGGTGCAAGTCCGGAGCCACTTATGATCATTAATGACCAGGAAATTACAACCGTTTCCCTGGCCGGAACTCGTGTGTTTGAAACTGAAAAAGCAGATAAACCATGGGGTGATAAAGAATTAAATGAGCAGGAAATAGTTACTGATTACATTGAAAATGTATTCAGAAAATCAGGTGTAGATAAATTTACCAAAGAAGGCCCGGTATCTCAACGGGCGGGTAACGTGGAGCACTTAAAAACCAGTTTTAGTTTTGAAAAAAAACTGATGAACGAAGATCCATACCCATTTATTCAAATGCTACACCCTACTCCATCAGTTTGTGGCCTGCCAAAAGAAATGGCACTGGATGTAATCAAGCGCATTGAAAAACACGAACGTGAATATTATACCGGATTTTTAGGTCCGGTAAATTTTGAAAACCACTGGCATCTTTATGTAAACCTCAGAAGCATGAAGGTTGATGAAAATCGGCTTTATTACTATCTGGGAGCAGGTATAACTTCCGGTTCTGACCCTTCCGGAGAATGGGAAGAAACCCAAAACAAGAAAAATACATTGCAAAACATAGTGCAATCATTAAACGGGGAATGATCATGCCTTCAAAGCGACAGGGAGTAAGCGAAATACCTTATATTTGTGAAGCACACGGAATCAGCCATGCCGTTATCTCACCGGGCTCACGGAATGCACCGCTTATTTTATCTTTTACTGCTCATCCCCAAATCAATTGTATCAGCATAACTGATGAAAGAAGCGCCGGTTATTATGCACTGGGTATGGCCCAGCAATTGCAAAAGCCGGTAGGCCTTATTTGTACTTCAGGAACCGCATTGACCAATTACACACCTGCAATTACAGAAGCTTTCTATTTGAAAATCCCCTTGCTTGTAATATCTGCTGACCGGCCGCCTGAATGGATTGATCAGAATGACGGACAAACCATAAGGCAAAATGATTTTTTCCCCAATGTGGTGAAAAAAACTTTTATTACACCCGTAGAAACAGAGAAAGAAGAAGACCTTTGGTACTTCAGAAGGATTCTTAATGAAGCCATTGGCATCACTATGGCTGATAACCATGGGCCGGTTCATATCAATGTTCCCCTGCGTGAGCCACTGTATGAACCGCTCCCTGAAATTACGCAGGTTCCTGATGTGATTTCAATTCAAACAGGATACTCTCAATTAACAAACGACCAATGGCGAAATATAAAACAAAAATGGAAGTCTCATTCTAAGATACTCATTGTTTGCGGTTTTTCATCAGAAAGAAACCCTGATATGGAAAACTCCCTGGTAATGATTGCTGAAAATAATGAAGCAGTCGTAGTTGCTGAAAACTTAACTAACCTTAGCGATTACAACTTCATTCATTCACCGGAAAGATTCATTGCAGCTCTTGATAATGAGAAGCAGGTAAATTTCCAGCCCGATTTACTTATAACCACAGGGGGAGCTGTATTATCCAAAAGACTGAAAAAATACCTGCGCGAATTCTCACCCAATGAGCA
>SLOJ01000128.1 GCA_007132585.1 Bacteroidales bacterium
CTCTTACGTTCTCCGCCATGATCCCAGGCAAAGGGTGATGCAGCAATATTGATCATAAAATCAGCACCCTTCTCAGCCAGCCGGTTCATAGGATTTTGTGTGTAGAGCGGGTTATCGTAAAGATTCCAGAGATCTTCACAAATTGTAAGAGCTATTCGTTTGCCTTTATATGTTACAATTTCAAACTCAGTGGCAGGTTCAAAATAGCGGTATTCATCAAAAATATCGTAGTTGGGGAGGAGGCCTTTCCGGTAGATCTGTTTAATCTCACCATTCTCCAGGAAATATGCTGCATTATACAGAGGTTTGCCCTTTGGGTCAGTATTTCTCACTGGAGCACCCACAATAGCGGCTATACCCTTGCAATGGGTTGCAATTTGATTTACAGCCTCAATACACTTATCAATATAATGATCAAATTCCAGAAAGTCGCCTGAGGGATAGCCGCATACCGAAAACTCGGCAAAAACCACAAGGTCAGCATTTTCTTGTTTTGCCTGTTGGATTCCAACAATGATTTTCCGGGTATTGAATTCGAAATTCCCTATATGATAATTATATTGAGCAAGAGCAAGTCGCATATTAAAATTTTATTGATCTTTTTATTTCTGTTCCCAGAACAAAAAGGTAAATGATAAACAAGGGAAAAAGTGAAAACAGAGCTCCCATGAAACCACTGAAAGTATAGGCTGCTGCCCAGAGGATAATGGCCAGTATAATAAAAATGAATCCAATGAAAACCTTTGTCCTTTTCACCTTTGCGCTTAATCCGGGATATTGCTGGCCGCAATAATCACATTCAACAATATTCGGAGTCTGGAAGGTTAGTTCACTTAAATTAATGAGTTCATTGCCGCAATTAATACAATCAATGTATTTCGAGAAAGGATTCATAAGAATCAAACAGTTGAACTGTTAGAACAATATTCCAAGTGTAAGTTCCAGGAAGTTCGATCTTGCAACCTGTTTCCTGCCTGAAACCTCGTTCTCTCCTTTAAGAATATTGGTAAAACCGTTGTTGAAGGTAATACCTCCGACCAAAGATGTGTTTCCACCCAGCGAATATTCGGTTCCGGCTCCAAGGATCATAGAAACCCTTAATAGCGGTATATCATCGCCTATATCAATATCATTTCGTGAGAAGCTGGAACTGCCGTCAGCAGCATAAAATATATCATCAGCCGTTGACTTAAGGTTTATTGACCCCCCAAAGCCGAACTTTGCAAAATATGTATTATATCCGATTTCACGGGTCTTCATTTTGAGTGTAAGGGGAATCTCAAGATTCTGCAACCTGTATACCCTTTCTTTTTCCCTGAACAATTGGGCATCAGCTACTTCTTCTATTGGGAATATCAATTTGCCACCCATGTATGATATATGAATGCCGGTTGCAAATCCATACTGTTCAGCCAGCATAAACTCAGTAAGCAAACCATAAGAAAATCCAAGACGAAAACCTTCGCGGTTATAATCTTCTGTTTCAGGTTTTAACCATGCTAATGAAGGTGAAGCTTTAAGTCCCAGGCGAAACGTTGGCTGGGCCCACAGGGTAGTTACAATAAGTAACAGTGAAAATGATAATGCAATTTTTTTCATAATTTTGAGTTTTAATTCAGGTTGCAATAATACTTAGAATAATTGATTTTTAACTACAGGTTTTACGGCTTTTCATAGCAATTTTGTAATTATTTATTTATGAACAATTCAAGAATCTCTATCCCAAAAATACTAATTAAACACACATTTCTGATTTTTGTTATTATTCTTCCTTTATTTTTTCAAGGTTGTAAAAGTTCGCCTCACTGGCAAGCGGATATCTCATCGGTTAATATCCCTGATGTAGAGATCAGAAGATATGAGCAATTGTTGTTCAGCGTAAATCCTTTTACCATGTTAGAGGATATTGAGCCTTATGCTGATGAATTTTCGTTTTTTCTTGGTGAGGCAATATATACAGAAGCAGGTCAGGCACAGTTGTATGACTATATTACCGATCCTTTCGTTCAGGAGATATGGGAAGACACCAACGAATCATGGGAAGATGTTTCGGATCTGGAGAAAGATCTCACCCTTGCTCTCCGATATTTCAGATATCATTTCCCATCAAGGGAATTGCCGACGTTTTACTCATATGTATCGGGTCTTGATTATGAGCAGCCGGTTAAGTATGTTGACAATAATGTAATCATAGGTTTAGATATGTTTCTGGGTGCCGGTTACCAGAATTATGAAAGAGTAGGTGTGCCAGCATTCAAAAGAATACGTTTTAATAAAGATGCTGTACCTGTGGAAGTTTTTCTTGCAATTGCCGAAGACATGATAGTTCGAGCCAAGAGTATGCCTGAAACCTTCCTTGATTTCATGGTTCACGAAGGGAAAATATTGTATTTTATTGATTGCATGCTTCCCCGCATGGATGATTCGCTGAAAATTTCTTACACCACACAGCAGCTTGATTGGGCTGTTCGCAACCAGGGGCAGGCCTGGGCGTTTTATCTTGACAATGATATGCTTTATTCTACTGACAGACAACTGATCCAGAAGTTTACAGGTGCTGCACCTTTTACTGCTCCTTTTTCGCGTGGGTCAGCACCAAGGATGGGGTCCTTTACAGGTTGGCAAATCGTAAGGGAATATATGCGCCGCAATCCAGACGTAACACTTACCCAGTTGTTTTATGATGTAAATGCCCGGGAGGTATTAAGAGAGTCAAGATACAGACCTTGATAATATACAATGAATTAATTGTTAATCATTTACTGCTGGTAAGGTACGCTTCATTGAAATGGTCAATGAAGTCGAGAATCTCTTCTCTTCCGGTCCTGGTTTCTGCTGAAGTAATAAAGATGCGGGGAATAGGCTCCCACTGTTCTGCCAGTTTTTTCTTGTAGGCAGCAATATTTGACTGAAGTTTTGTGCTTCCCAGTTTGTCTGATTTTGTAAAAGCAATTACAAAAGGAAGCCCCTGTTCTCCGAACCACTCCATATTTTCAAGATCATTCTTCTGAGGCTCAAGTCGGCTGTCAATAAGCAAAAAAGTACAGATCAGGTTTTCGCGCTTGAGAAGGTAGTTTCGTATCATTTTTTTCCATTCGGCACGCATCTTTTTTGAAACTTTGGCAAAGCCGAACCCGGGCAAGTCAGTAAGACACCATGAGTTGTTTATGATAAAATGATTGATTAGTCTTGTTTTACCGGGAGTTGCTGAAATTTTGGCCAGCTTGCCGTAGCCGGTCAGCATATTTATGAGGGATGATTTCCCTACGTTTGACCTGCCCAGAAAAGCATACTCAGGCTTGTCAGCTGGTGGGCAATCTTTATAATGGGTTACACTCTTGATAAATTCGGCACTGGTTATCAGCATAATTGATTCAGATGTAATGATAGCTCACTGTTCTCAAGTTTGGTAATTAAGGATCCAAAAACTTATTTTTCTTTATCACGCAGATATGTACTTACATGCCTGTTCTTTTTCGCTTCATAAATATCGGCTATTGTAATAAGTATGCCTGTTTCCTCAACACCGCCAAAATCTTCATTCCATGCCGTGCCAAAAGTTTTCATGGTTGGGCTAAGACTCATATATGAGTTTACCAATGGGGGCACATTTTCACCCAATTCCCGTACCTTTTGGATGAGTATTTTAAGATTTTTATCCAGTGTGTTTCCGGTAAAAATTTTATCAAAACCTGTTGTGTCGGTTTTGTAAGGTAAAGGATTTTTCGGATATGTAAGTCTTTCCTTATCAGGGAAAAAAGTCTGCATAAAGAATAGTATCAGGTCACGTGCTTTGGGGTTGAAATGATCATACATGGTAACTTTTCCGAAAAAATATTTGATTTCGGGATGATTGATCACCAGCGCACCCAAACCATCCCAAAGGTTATCAAGAGAAAAAATACCTTTTCGGCTTTCTCTTGATGGCTGGTATTTGGGTTGTACAAATGAACGGCCCAGTTCAATGGTATACGGCAGGTAATGCCTGATGAACTTTTCCGAATAAACCATAAGCCCTGAAGTGGCGAGCCTCGGAACATTGTTTTCATCCAATGTAACTTCATGCCCAAGGATAAATCTGTAACCCCCGATAATTTCTTTCTCAGCAGGGTCCCAGACGATCAATTGCTTGTAAGGTATTTCATTGGTGTCGTATTCGTCAATGTCGGCTGATTTCCCCGTACCTCCACCGGCTGTTCTGAACGAGACTTCACGCAAACGCCCCACCTCAAGCATTGTATTGGGTGAATCCTGGTGTGTTATTATGTAAATTTCATTGTTGCCATTATTGGTTTTTCGTAAAAACCTTTCGCCTGTAAGTTCTTTTTCAAGAATCTCTCTGTCAATGGCTTGAATAATCTCTTCCTGCATACCTGATTATATGATAATTTCTGTTATTAAACTTCTGGTTCATTAGCTATTTCGTAAACCTTATCTCTTACCCAATGTGCCCATTCGTTGTGTTTCTTTGATTTGGTAAAAGTAGTATATGGAATGGGACGTCCAAAAGTAATTTTAATTTTTTTGTCCTTTTGCTTGAACATTTCATCAGCCAGGTAAAGCATTTCAATGTTTGATTTAATTCCCAGTCTTTTTCTCCACCTGGCAAAATTGTAAAAGAAGGGTGTATTTCTGCCTTCTATGTAAACCGGTAAAATATCTCTTTTATGACGTATAGCTTTGCTTATAAAGCTTTTCTTCCATTCAAGATCTTTTATTACGCCGCCTTTATGCTTTCGGGATACCAAACCGGCAGGAAAAATAATTACCAGCTGTTCCGATTCATAAACTTCTTCTATCATTCTTACACTTTCGGCAGGATTTCTTCCGTGCTTGTTTACAGGAAGAAACAGGTCCTTAAGGTTTTTTAACTCCAGAAGAATGTCGTTTACAATGAATTTGAAGTCTTTTCTTTTTTTCCCCACCACGTGCATAAGAGCCATTCCGTCAAGCCCTCCCAACGGATGATTGGAAACCATTATATAACGGCCCTTTTCAGGAATATTTTCCGCGTTTACAACTTCAATTTCGGCAGTGAATTTTTCCTTGAAAATCTTTTCAAGAAAATCAAGACCCATAGCATCTTCATATTGCAGCAATGCTTCATTTAATTCATCTTCGTGAATGATCCTTTTCAGATACCTGACAATGAACTTAGGAATAATTGGATAAAGTTTTCCTCCTTTTTTTCGAAACACTTCATCAACATCAACAAATTTTTTTTCTGAATTTGCCAGGTTTTCTTGTTCCGGTTTTTCTCCCGTCATTTTACGGATTTTTATTTCTGCCTTAAAAAGCAAAATTAAGGATTATTTTCTGAAAAATGCCAGCTTGTTTTTTTCATCGTATTTGAAACTCTTTGAAAATTGTAATTGGTGTCAACTACTTGTTTTTAAAGCATAAGAATTAAAATATCAAACTGAATTGTCAAAAAATGAATTTTACCTGAGACTTTAATTTATTTTATTAAGTAATTGATAATCAATTAGAAAAATAAAACGAACATCTATAGGCCCAGGTTTTACAGGAAAAAGTTATTAACAATGTGGTGAAAAGTGGGAAATAGTGGGAAAAAACTGCTTATATTTACACCTTCAAAAGGCAAAGTGTTAAAAAAATGGCAAATCTCTTTGGTGAATTTGTATGTAAGCTTGATGCAAAAGGTCGCTTTATGATACCGGCGGGCCTGGTGCGTCAGCTATCGCCAGGTGATCATGACAGGTTTGTTATTAATCGGGGTTTTGAAAAAAACCTCACACTTTACCCCGAGAGTGAATGGCAAAAAATTACACGTGAGATCAACTCCCTTAATCTTTATAACAAGAAGAACCGTGAGTTTGTAAGGTATTTTTATCGTGGTGCATCAGAGCTAAACTGCGATTCTTCAAATCGCTTGCTGGTTCCCAGGCCACTTATTGATTATGCCGGCCTGGATAAGGAGGTTGTTTTATTTGCTTTTGGAAATCGTATTGAAGTTTGGTCGAAAGCAATGTATGAAAGCACAATGAGTGTTGAACCGGAAGATTTCTCTGAACTGGCAGAGGATGTTATGGGCCGTGTAAACAATAACAAAGAGCCGGAGTCATGAGTTACCACAGGCCCGTACTATTGCAGGCATGCATTGACGGCCTCAGTATAAAGGCAGGGGGTGTTTATGTTGATGTTACGTATGGTGGAGGAGGCCATTCTGCATTGATCCTTGAAAATCTGGAAAACGGAAAGCTTGTTGCTTTTGATCAGGATCCTGATGCTGCTGATAATTTGCCGGATGATGAACGCTTATTGTTCATCAATCAAAACTTCAGGTATATGAAAAACTTTCTGAAGTTACATGGAGCAATTCCGGTGGATGGAATTTTGGCCGACCTTGGGATTTCATCCTGGCAGATCGACCAGCCTGACAGAGGCTTTTCAACCCGGTTTCAGGGTCCGCTTGATATGCGCATGGACAGGCAAAGCCCGCTAAGTGCCAAAGATGTTGTAAATACCTTCGATAGGGAAGAGCTGAAAAATATTTTCAAGCTTTATGGTGAGCTGAAAAATGCGCACCGGATTGCTTCAGAAATTGAATTTCATCGGAAAACCGAAGAAATTGAAACTACTGAGCAATTGAAGAAAGTATTGCAAAAACTGGCTCCCAGGGGTAAGGAGAATAAATTTTTCGCCCAGGTTTTTCAGGCTTTACGAATTGAAGTAAACAATGAGCTGGATGTTTTAAAGGATTTTCTCAGGCAAAGTGCTGAAGTGTTAAAGCCTGGCGGCAGATTGGTTGTAATTGCCTACCACTCGCTTGAAGACAGACTGGTTAAAAATTTTTTCAGGGCCGGAAATTTTGAAGGGGAACAGGAAAAAGACTTTTTCGGAAACGTAATTACCCCGCTGAAACCCATTGGGAAGCTGATTGTACCCGACAAAATGGAACAAGACGACAATCCACGGTCCAGAAGTGCGAAACTCAGAATAGCAGAAAAAATTGTTTGAGTTATGGCTAAAAACAAATTCAAAGATCCTGTTAAAGACAAAAAGAAGTCGGAATCAAAACCTGGTAAGGGAACCGGATTTGTGCGCTCCCTTTTAAATGGAAGTTTTCTGTCCAATGAAAGATCACCGGATCTTATGCCGTTTTTGCTCTATTTGTCTTTTTTAGCCGTAATGCTTATTGCCAATACGTATTATGCTGAAAAAAAGGTAAGGCAAATAGAAAAAATGCGAAGTGAAATTACAGAGTTGCGCACCATTTACATATCCAATAAGGCGGAGCTAATGTATTTAAGCAACCAGTCGGAGATTGCCCGCAGGCTGCATGGTAAGGGTTTTGTAGAGTCAACTGTGCCTCCAAGGTTACTGCAACCAAAGGAACAGAGAAGATTTTTGTTTCTCCGGATAACCGGAAGTAGCAATAAATGAAGTTTTTAATAACCAAAACAACTGAAGAAAAAGGGTGGATAAAAACAAAGGCGACATATTGTGGAGAATTTACCTGGTGTATTTCCTTACCGTAGGTTTTGGATTATTGATCATCTTCAAAGTAGGATACATACAGTTTGTTGAAGGAGATCAATGGCGCGAACGTGCAAGGAACTCAACCATGAGATATGCTAATGTTGATGCCATTCGCGGAGATATTCTTGCCGATGATGGCAGACTGCTTGCAACCAGTGTACCCATTTATGAGATAAGAATGGACCTCCACCGGAGTGTTGTTTCTGATGATGTTTTTCAGAAAGGAATCGATTCGCTTGCATTCAGGCTTTCAAGGCTTTTCCGCGACCGCTCGCAGGCTGAGTATCGAAGAGTACTGGTTGAAGCCCGCAGAAACCAGGAGCGATACTTTCTGGTGAAGCGAAATGTTTCTTATAATCAACTTACCGAATTACGTACGTTCCCTGTTTTTCGACTCGGAAGATTCAGAGGTGGCTTGGTGGTAGAAGAGAGAAGCCGCAGAGAGATGCCGTTCAAATCGCTGGCAGCCCGAACCATAGGTTATGAAAGAGAAGGTTTTTTTGTTGGCCTGGAAGGCGCATACCGTAAGAGCCTGGAAGGAGTTCAGGGGAAACGGCTTGAACAACGTATCAGTGGCGGACAGTGGATGCCGTTGAATGATGAAAATGAGATTCGTTCTCAAAACGGGCAAGACATAGTTACTACCATCAATATCCACATGCAGGATATTATTGAGGCAGCACTCGGAAAACAGCTTGAGAAATTCCAGGCCATGCATGGCACTGCTATAGTAATGGAAGTTGAAACCGGAAGGATTAAGGCTATATCAAATCTTACCCGCAACGCCCGGGGGAACTACGATGAAACCTTCAACTATGCTGTTGGTGAGAGCACTGAACCCGGCTCTACCTTTAAGCTGGCTGTTATGCTTGCTCTTCTTGAAGATGGTGTTGTTACCCCCGATGATTTTATTGATACCGGCGATGGACAGGTAAGCTTTTACGGTCGTAACATGCGCGATGCAAGCGATGAAGGTTTTGGCACCATAACCATAAAGGAAGCTTTTGCGCTCTCATCCAATGTGGCTTTTTCTTCACTCGTTTTTGATGCATACCAGCGCAATCCTCAAAGATTTATTACCCGTCTTAACGCTTTGGGTATAAACGATCCGTTGGGAATTGAAATAAGGGGTGAAGGTAAACCCTATATTCCCGAAGTGGGCGATGCAAACTGGTCTGGTACTACGCTTCCCTGGATGTCAATAGGATATAATGTATCCATGACACCTTTACAAATACTATCGTTATATAATGCGGTAGCCAATAGCGGGCGTATGATGAAACCTATGTTTGTTGATGAAATAAGGCAAACAGGAAGAACTATACAAAGGTTTTCTCCCACTGTGATAAACAGATCCATTGCATCACCCTATTCTTTGCGTATTGTACGTGAAATGATGGAAGAAACTGTGAAAAGCGGAACGGCATCAAACATACACACACCTTTATATGCCATCGCCGGAAAAACCGGCACGGCACAGATAGCTACCGGAGGAAGTTATCGTAGCGGTGGCAGAGCTGCATACAGAGCATCATTTGCAGGTTATTTTCCTGCTGAAAACCCGGTTTATTCCATGATCGTGGTAATACATAATCCCAAAGGATGGATTTACACAGGCAGCCAGGTTGCAGCTCCGGTATTTAGAGAAATCGCTGATAAAATATATGCCACAAGGCAATTTGATGTGTTCGACGATTGGGTCACCAGCCCTGTAATGGCTTCTTTACCTGCTTTCAGGGCCGGTGCCCGTGATGATCTGGAGACCATCTACTCCATATTCGATTGTAATTTAATTTTTAATGATGATATGCCCTGGGTTGGAAGCAGAGTAAATAGCAGTGACTCAGTAATGATATCCGGAAGAGAAATGATATCCAACCTGGTACCCAATGTTGTGGGTATGGGATTGAAAGATGCTCTTTACGTGCTGGAAAATGCCGGATTAAGAGTTCGGTTTGCAGGAAGAGGTGTGGTAAGATCGCAAAGTATGCGTCCGGGAACCCGCATCAACGAAGGAAATATAATATTTATTCAATTATCATAAACTGCGAGTATTGAAACTGTTAAGCGACATACTATATAAATGCGAACTTCTGGAAATTGAAGGTTCCACAGATATTACCGTCGGTAGGATTGTTTTTGATTCAAGAAAAGTAAAAGATGGCGATTTGTTCATTGCTTTCAGAGGGTTAACCTCTGACGGGCATGAATTTATTGATCAGGCTGTTGATAAAGGTGCGGTTGCCGTATTATGTGAGAAGATACCTTCAGCCATAAAGAAGAACGTGAGTTTCATAAAAGTAACCGACAGCCGAAAAGCGATGGCAATAATTGCAGCCAACTTTTATGATAATCCTTCAGAAAAAATCAGGATAGTTGGAGTTACCGGAACAAACGGAAAAACCACTGTTGCCACTTTGCTTTATAAACTTTTCAGTTCACTGGGATACAAATGTGGCCTTATATCAACCATTGAAAATAAGTTGGGTGATGAAACTTTGTCAGCCCAATATACAACGCCTGATGTAGTAGCTCTCAACAGCCTTTTTGCACAAATGGTAGAAAAGGATTGCTCTTATTGTTTTATGGAGGTGAGCTCACATGCCATCCACCAGGAGCGTGTTACCGGGGTGAAGTTCGCAGGCGGAATTTTTACCAATATCACACATGATCATCTGGATTATCATAAAACATTCCGCGATTATATCAATGCCAAAAAAGCATTTTTTGATCATTTGCCTTCAGCAGCTTTTGCACTGGTAAACAGCGATGATAAAAACAGCCCTGTAATGTTGCAAAACACAAAGGCCTCAAAATATTCCTTCGGGTTAAAAAATATGGCTGACTACAAGGGTAAAATCCTGGAAAATCTGATCACAGGGCTGGTAATGCATATTGAAGGACGTGAATTATACTGCAAACTCGTGGGAGAGTTTAATGCATCAAACCTGATGGCTATATACTCATGTTGCAGATTGCTGGGTGTGGAAAGCGACGATGCTCTCAAAGCCATAAGCAGCCTTGATCCTGTGGAAGGCAGATTTGATTATTTTATCAGCAAAACGGATGTAATGGGTATTATTGATTATGCACACACTCCTGATGCACTTGAAAATGTACTGTCTACCATACAAAAACTAAGAAAAGGAACCGAAAAGTTAATAACGGTTGTGGGTTGCGGTGGTAACCGCGATGCTGCCAAACGACCTGTTATGGCTTCCATATCGGCAGGTTACAGCGATAAGGTGATCCTTACAAGCGATAATCCCCGGTATGAAGATCCTGAGGCAATCATTGAAGAAATGAAAAAAGGTTTTGACCCGGTTTCGCGCAGGAAAGCAATTAGCATAATAAACAGAAAAGA
>SLOJ01000206.1 GCA_007132585.1 Bacteroidales bacterium
AGCAATGAGAGCGATGTAAGGGTAGTAACTACTTTTTGAGTGGATGCAGGAATCAGTGCCAGGTTGGGATTTACCGACATGATTTCCTTTCCGGTTTCAGCCCGCGTGGCTATAAATCCCCAGGAGGCAGTTTGCATTGCTTTATCTGAAGCAAATTCATCTAAAACCTTTTTTAAGTTCCTGGAACTTTTTTGCTCCGGTGAGTGAAAAGAAAACAAAATAATAAAAGCGAATAAAGAAAAGGGAATAAGATATTTGCTCTTCATGGGAGATTAATTTTATAAGAATAAAAAATCAAAGAGAAAATTCAGGCTTTTGGGTAAATACAGTTTTTCCGGAAAAAACTACTTTCTGCCGCCAAAAACTGAAATATTGATATAACTTCCGGGGTTACGGCGAATATCTTCAAGAAGCAATTCCAATTGTTTGGATGATGACTGCATGTTGTTGTAAAGCTCTTCATCATTTACAAGCAGACCCAATGAACCTTCTCCTTTATTAACTTTATCAAGAATTGTGTTAAGTCTTGCAAGGCTTTCTTCAGTATTTACGATGGTTTGCTGAAGGTTAGCTGCTGCAATACTGTCTGTGATCCCCGAAAGGTTATGAATAATATTAGAGATCAGTTCATTGTTGTTTTTAAGATTGGAAGAAATAGATTCGGTATTGTTAAGAATAGTTGCAAGTCTGGTTGATTCCTCATCGATAGTTTTGTCGAGAGTTTCGGTAGTTTGTTCAAGATTATTCAAGGTGTTTTGTATGCTTTCAAAACTACCTACGATATTGCGTCGTGTTTGTTCATTGAAAATGGCCTGGAAAACAATCATAATTGAATCAACCTGCACAAAAAGTTCGTCAGCCCTTTGTTTAATGGGAGCTACAAGTTGACTTACCTCATCCTGCAGTGAAGGCTGTTGTGCCGATGCAAGTGTATCACCATCGGAAATCTGTTGAGAAGAATCCCCAAGCTTAATTATGATTTCACGGGTACCGGTAAGACTCATTCCCGTCAAAACAGATGTTGAATTATCAGGTATTATTACATCTCTGCTGATTATATTTTGAACAAGTATTCTGCCTGAACCATCAGGCATAAAGCGGATGCTATTTACCTGACCTATGTTTACACCGTTAAGCGAAACAGGGTTGGACTCGATAAGCCCGGTTACATCATCATAAATGGCATAAAAAGTTATTTGCCTGGAGAAAATATCTTTACCTTTCAGAAAATTTAATCCCCAAATGAAAAGAAAAATGGCTGCAGCAGCCAGAAGACCTATTTTAAATTCGCGGTTTAGTTTCAAAGTTAAATATTATTAGGGGTTTTGTGCTTTTTGTTCCACATATCTTAAAGCCTCATGTAAAGGTATTCGTTCGTTGTCTTTAAAAGCAACTATAAAGGCATCTTCAAAACCGTTTGTACGTAGTTTTTGTTGTATTTCGCCCACAGCTTCAATATTGCTCTCATTACCAAGGGTATATTTGTAAAGCCCTTCATGATAATAAAAGCTAACACCATCGAGATTCCGGAAAGCAGGATCATTTGCTGACCTTACTTCAGATGTAGATGCAAACTGAACCCTGAAGCTAATTACCGGACCTTCCGGTTGCGATTCGGTTATCTCTACAGACTGACTTCCGCCGGGTGTAACAAAGCCTGACTCCGCTTCAGCAACCTGTGAACTTATGCTGCCATTTCCCTTGCTTTGTTGTGCTACGATCTGATCCTGGTAATTTTTATAGTCTCTGAAAGCCCTGAATACAGCAGAAGCAATATGTGCCTGACCCATTTCCGACATAAGATACTTTTCTTCCTGTGCATTACTTAAAAATCCTGCTTCAACCAATATACCAGGCATTGTTACATTATAGAGTACCAGGAAGCCTGCCTGCTTAACTCCACGATCATGGCGACCCGCCCGGTCGCGAAATTGATCCTGAATTAGCGAAGCCATAGCAAGACTTTGGTTCAAATATATATTTTGATACATACTGAAAATAATATTGGCTTCAGGAGAATTTGGGTCGTAACCACTATAGGTTTCAAGGTAATCTTCCTCATATAAGATGGCAGCATTTTCCTTCTTGGCTACTTCAAGATTTTCCTGGCTTCGATGCAAGCCCATTACGAAAGTTTCTGAACCATATGCCCTGCTGTTTGCGGCAGAGTTGCAATGGATTGAAATGAAAAGGTCTGCTTTGTTTTCATTGGCAATCTGAGCACGGCGATTGAGTCCGATAAATTCGTCGGTTGTTCTGGTATATATTACTTCAACATCATCAAAATTACTTTCAATATACCCCCCCAGTTTTAAAGCTATTGCCAGCACAATATCTTTCTCCTTTGATTTTGCACCAATAGCTCCGGGATCCTTGCCACCATGGCCCGGATCAATAACAACCGTACGCACATAACCTTGCCTGTCGGCAAAGGCTGTTTGGCTTAAAACAAACAGCAGTGAAAGTATACCAAAAATTATAATCTGTCGTTTCACTTATTAATTGACTGTTTTTTTATAGTTTTGCGCTGTTTTTTCTTACTAGTGTAATACGTTCAGCCAGCTCACATATTGTGCAAAAATAATACTAAAAAGAATTGCGTACAAACTTAGTTTTTAAGTTTTTTGTCATAATTTTCTGTTGTCTTAAACTTTCTTTTTTTAGTGAGGCAAACAGCGTGGATGTATTTGATCATTCCTTTAACATTTTTTCCGATACTTTAGTTCTTCCCGAAACAAATGACACAATAAGATCATTTACCGACACAATTTCAGAGATACATCAACCCCCAACCGTTAATGATTTGCAAAATGATACCATCACTGCTGAAAGTATCGCAGATACATTGGCGCCGGAACCTGAAAGACAAACCGGCGGGGGGTTTATTCTTGATACCCGGGTTGAATATTCAGCCAAAGATTCCATTCCATTCGATATAAAGAATCAGATTGTGTATCTTTTTGGTGATGCTGATATGAAGTATGGTAATATTCATCTTACTGCTGCGTACATTATGATTGATTTCCGGAAGAAAGAGCTTTTTGCAAGCGGATTGCCCGATTCTCTTGGTCAGTTGCAGGGAAATCCGGTTTTTGAAGAAGGAAATCAGAATTTTGAATCATTAGAACTCCGTTATAACTTTGAAACACGTAAGGGACGAACTGTTCAGGTAATAACAGAAGAAGCTGAAGGGTTTATGCATGGAGATGTTGTGAAAATGATGGAAAGCCAGGTAGTTCATGTAAGTGATGGTAAATACACTACCTGTGATAACCCCGATCCGCATTTTCATATCTCATTTAATCGTGCCAAGGTAATCCCCAATGATAAAATTATTACCAGTGCTCCTCGGTTAACCATTGAAGGGGTCAGAACCCCTCTGATTCTACCTTTCGGATTTTTCCCCAATACACGGGGTCAGGCATCAGGTATTCTTATGCCTTCATACGGTGAAGCAAGAAATAGGGGGTTTTACCTTGAAAATGGTGGTTTTTACTGGGGAATTAATGATTATATCGATTTGTCCATCAGAGGAGATATTTATTCGCGAGGCAGCTGGGCAACAAGAATGGGTTCCAATTACAGAAAAAGATATAAGTTTAACGGAAGCCTTAACCTTAGCTATGCAATAAATGTTTTGGGAGAAGAGGGTTTGCCGGGGTTTGAAAAAAGCAGAGACTTCAGAGTACAATGGAGCCATAGCCAGGACCCCAAGGCACGACCCAATAGTGTTTTCAGGGCCAATGTAAATGCCGGAAGTAGTTCTTTTAATCGTTTTAACCCTACTACAACATCCGATTATCTGTCCAATACTTTTTCTTCAAATATCAGCTACTCGGCAAATTGGGCCGGAAGGTATAATCTTTCTGTTAATGCCCGCCACAGCCAAAATACACTTACCGAAACCGTTGACCTGAGTTTGCCCGAAATAGCATTTAGCGTATCGCGGTTTTACCCTTTCCGGCGTCGTGAACCTACAGGTAAACTGAGGTGGTACGAAGAAATCACTATGAATTATAACATGAATGCCAGTAACCAGATAACCATTCCCGAAGAAGATTTTTTTACCGCTACCATGTTTGATAATATGAAAAACGGTGTACAACATACAATTCCTCTGAGTCATAGTTTCAGGGTTCTGGGGCATTTTAACCTGAGTAACTCTTTAAGTTATAATGAAAAGTGGTATTTCCAGAAGATTGAAAGACGTTGGGAAGCAGACCCCACTGATGGTTTCACCGAGCCGGATGAAAACATCCCGGGAACTGTTATTACAGACACTTTAGGAGGGTTTTATGCCGTTCGTGATTTTAACTATTCAACATCTTTGAATACGAAAGTTTATGGTCTTATGCAGTTTAGCCGGGGGCCTGTTACGGCTTTACGTCATGTTATTACACCAAACTTAAGTTTTTCTTACCGGCCCGATTTCGCCGATCCTTTTTGGGGTTATTATGGTTTTTATAATGATCCAAATCGCGATGACCCAGTTCGTTATTCTCATTTTGAAGGAGCCCGGTATGGATTTCCTTCCGCAGGAAGATCAGGATCCATAAGCCTTTCACTTGGCAATAATATTGAAATGAAAGTCAGAAGCCGAAAAGATACTGTGTCGGGTGAACGAAAAATTGCTCTAGTTGATAATCTTTCGATATCAGGCAGTTACAATCTTGCTGCCGATTCAATGAATATGAGTGATATAAGGGTTAGTGGCCGAACCAGGTTGTTTGGTCAGTTTGATGTTACCTACAGTGGCTCATGGTCACCCTATGCTGTTGATGAACGGGGCAGACCCATAAATAAATACTTATGGGAAGAGGAAGGTAAACTTTTACAGCGCACAAATACCCGCTGGAGTTTAAGTTTTAATTATAATTTTAGCTCTCAGAATTCATCCGGTGGCGGCGGAAGAGGTGGTGGTGGAAGCCGTTCGGGTGGAATGAATCAGGGTATGCCTGGTTTTCAGGATAACGGAATAAATGGTGATGACCCGGAAGACGCAGGTCCCGAACCTGAACCGATTCCTCAGGGGATAATTGATTATTCGGTGCCCTGGTCATTCCGGTTTTCATATAATTTTTCTTACAATGCAAGGCTAAACAGGGAAATATTACAAACCGACAGAACATATTTACAAAACCTGAACTTCTCAGGCGATATAAGCCTGACACCCAATTGGAGAATTGGTTTTTCAAGTGGTTATAATTTTGATGAAAATAAAATAACGTATACTTCTGTTGATATTTATCGCGATCTGCATTGCTGGGAATTCACAATTAACTGGATTCCTTTTGGATTCAGGCAGAGTTATAACTTCACATTGAGGGTAAAATCATCAGTTTTACAAGACCTTAAATTGACCCGGAGAACACATCACCTTGACAGAGCTTTCAACTAAAGATTTCAGAAATAATATAATCATGTATTTTTTGAAAATGTTTTTAAAAAATAATTAGTGGTTTTGAAAAAAAAATTGAATATTTGCACTGTGCAAAATCAAAAGGGCATAACATGTTATGATATTAACAAAATCCTTTTGATTTATAAAAATCCGGAAAATCTGAAGTTTTTTCTGTAAATTAAATTTATTTGTAATCACATAGTAATTTTACCCTGCTTTTAATGTTTGCTAATTTAAAGAAGGGTTTTAATCAGTTCATTAAATAAACATATTGGAATGAAGACAATTATTCAGATTGGTTTAGCCATTGTAATTTTGGTATTGGTGTATTTTATTTATGATAGTGTAATGGAACCCGTGCGTTTCAATCAGGAGGTTGAGCGCCGCGAAGCCATGGTCATTCAAAGGCTGAAAGATATCAGGCAGGTGCAGATTGCTCACCGTTCAAGGTACGGTGCATTTAACAGTGATCTGGATTCACTGATAGCTTTTATAAAAAATGATTCGTTACCTGTAATTCGCGCTATTGGTAGTGTACCCGATACACTTACAGAAACTGAAGCCGTACGGTTAGGTATTGTACAACGTGATACCATTTGGGTTATGGCAAGTGATAGTCTTCTCAGAAGAGCCCGCTATCCCGTTGATTCGCTTCCTTATGTGCCCTTTACAGGAGGAAAAAGGTTTGAATTGGATGCCGGAAAAATAGAACGTGGACTAACGCAACTTCCCGTTTTTCAGGCAAATACACATCCATCTGATTATCTGGGAGACATTGACCGCTGGAATGTATATTATACCCGTGAAAGAATTATTGAAGACGGGTTACGTGTAGGCTCAATGTTTGAAGCTTCCACAGATGGAAACTGGGAGTAACAAAAGATTGCATAATGCAAAACATTCTTAAAGAACTCTACAGTATACATGATACAGGGATTGCGGAACATAATGATCCCGAAAAAAAAATACTATCCATCGAGCTTTCGCTCGATGGATTTTCTTATTGTGTACTGGATGCCGGAAGGTTTTGCTATATAGCACTTGAATCCTACGCTTTTCAAGATGTAAAAGAACCCAATGAACTTTCTCCGGTATTGGATGAACTGGTAAGAGAAAAGCTCTTGTTAACGGCATCCTACCAAAGAATAAGCCTGGCTTTTAACACACCTGAGGTTACTCTGGTTCCTTCTGAATTATTTTCTTATTCCAAAAAGAATAAGTATTTAAATCTGAATACATACCAGCAAGAGGAATCGGAAATCAGGGTCGATAAACTTAATAATTTAGGTGCTTTTGGTGTTTATCCAATACCGAAACAATTATTAAACAAAATAAATTTTCTTTTTCCTGCTTGTCGCATAAGGCATATTTCCACCAGTTTAATAGAAAATTTGCTTTACATGGTTCGTTATGGGCGTTTTAGTCCGCAACTTGTGATTCATGTGCAAAAGGGACAATTTCAGATTCTTTTTTTTGAAAAACAAAACCTTGTTTTTTACAATTCATACCGCTATCAAACCTGGGACGATCTTTTTTACTACCTCTTTTTTGTGTTGGAACAACTTGGTTTAGATGCAGAAAAAATTGATCTGGCGCTTTATGGTGAGATAAGTATAGAAAGTGATTTATATAAAAAGATACGATTGTATTTTAAAACTTTCTGCTTTGGCCCCCGAAATGATCTTTATAAGTACAGTGAAGCTTTTGATGATATCCCACATCACTACTTTTATAATCTTTTAAGCTTAAATGCATGCGGATAATAGGAGGTAAAAACCAAAGGAGACAAATAATAGCTCCTGCAAAACTTCCTGTAAGGCCTACTACGGATATGGCTAAGGAAGCATTATTCAACATTATCAATAATCATTTTGATTTTGAAGATATTGATGTGCTTGATCTTTTTGCCGGTACAGGAAACATTTCTTATGAATTCGCATCAAGAGGTGCTAAACAAATTGTTGCCGTTGATATTAATAATCATTGTACACAGTTTATTAAGCAAACTTCTGAAGACCTTAATTTTAAAGCAATAAAGATTGTCAGAGCAGATGTTTTTCAGTTTCTTAAGATTTGCAAAATTTCATTTGATATTATATTCGCTGATCCGCCCTACGATATGCAACGGATTAAAACTATACCAGACAGAGTGTTTGATGCCGATATCCTGTTGCCGGGCGGATGGCTGGTTGTTGAGCATAATGATAGTTTAAAATTTAATGATCACTCTCATTTTTTTGAAGCCCGGCGTTATGGTAAAGTAAACTTCAGCTTCTTTAAAAACAGGAATTAGCGTGATTTTTTGTAAAAAGTATTTTTATGAAACTTACACGAGCACTGCGTTCACAAAAGAGAATGAACCGAACGGAGTGAGCTCACGAACACCGATTAAAACAAACGATAGTAAGTAATTATATCTTTCATATAATTTCCCTGCCTGCCTGCCGGCAGGCATTTGACCAATTACTTAAACAAATTATTTTCTAATGAAACGTATAGCTGTTTTTCCGGGGTCATTTGATCCAATTACAAAAGGGCATGAGTCAATAATCAGAAGAGCCATACCTTTATTTGATAAGATAATCGTTGCCATTGGAGTAAATGCCGAGAAGTCGGGTTTCTTTTCTGTGGAAAAGAGAAAACAATGGCTGGTGAAAGTATTTGAGAATGATCCTACAGTCTCGGTTGATATATATTCGGGTCTGACGGTTGATTATTGTAAAGCCAACAACATAAATTATATTTTACGCGGTTTGCGCACTTCTGCCGATTTTGAATTTGAGCGCAGCATAGGTCAGGTGAATAAAAAAATGTATCCCTCAATAGAAACTGTTTTTCTGCTTACAACACCTGAGCATACAGCTCTGAATTCATCCATCGTAAGAGATATAATCAGACATGGTGGAGATGCAAGATCTTTTGTGCCTGATGGGGTTAATTTTAAAGATTGACAAATCTGACAAAAATATCCGAGCAAAACCTGTGTAAAGAATATTTTTTACACGATTACGTTTTCCATATTTAAATGTATAAGTTCATTTTACCAATGAGGAAAGTTCTTGTATTGCTTCTGCTTTTTCAAACAGGTTTGTTGTTTGGTGAAGGTTTTCGTATACATATTAACGGATATTTCCCGGGAGCCGAGGGGTTAACTATTCGACTAATGGAATATGGCGACCTTATTTCTTTTCATGAGCAGGAAATTGGTTCAGCTGTTGTTGATGATTCGGGTAGATTCATTATTGATATTACAAGATATAATACACAATATGTTTTTTTCAGAATTGATCATGCCCGAATGGGATTATTTATTGAACCAGGAAATACCTACTCACTGGAATTTGACCCTGTTAATTTTTCCCATCTGGATGACAGTCGGAATCCTTACCTTGATCCATGGTATTTTAATTTTAGTATAGTTGAACCGGAAAATAACCTAAATGATCTTATTGATGAATTTGATCAATTATTTCATGATTTTCTTCTGAAAAACTTTACACGCATACATCAGGGAAGAAACCGCAGCCTTTTTGATAATTTTCGCGCTCATACCGATTCACTCTTTGCTGATGTTGATAATGAATGGTTCAGGGATTATTATCAGTATAAATATGCATATTATTACCGCACTGCAAATCTTGAGAGCTTCAGTGCACAAATGAATAATCATATATTGAACAGACCTGTATTATATCATAACACACAGTATATGAATTATTTTAATGCTGTTTTTGATACATATATCTTTGCAGGTAGCAGAAATATACAGGTTTCGGATTTAACACATACGGTTAATCGCCTGAACAGCTATGATGCCCTGATGGACTCTCTCGGAAAGGATACACTGCTGAGAAATGAACTTTTGCGTGAATTGATTATGATTAAGGCCCTTCAGGATATGCACTCAAATCCTGACTACATTCAGCAAAATGTTGAAAGCATTCTTCGATATGTAAATATAAACAGCAAATTTCCTGAGCACCGGATCATTGCAGGAAATATTCTTATTGAAAAAAATAAACTCACACGTGGTTCCTATGCTCCCGATATTGTAGTATATGATATTCACGGAAATGCCAAGCAAATACCCGGTGACTTTGAAGGCAAGCTTATTTATATGGGTTTTTGGGCTTCATGGTGCGAAAGTTGTTTGGTTGAATTTATTGCTTTAAATGAAATATATAAACAATTCGATAATCACGATGACGTTGTATTCATAAAAATTTCTACCGAAAGAGATCCATCTGTTTTTAATGCATTTGTGCAAGGTAATGACTATCCGTGGCATAACTTTCATTTTAACAAAGATTTCCGTATCCTTGATGCCTACCAGGTTCGAGCTTTACCTTTGTATGTAGTCATTGATAAACAGGGTCGGATTGCAGACTATCCTGCCGTGAAACCCAGTGGAGATCTGATAGAAAGGATTAACCGTATTCTTCAAAGAAGAAACTGAAAACTACATAAGATTCTGCTGGAATTCCAATACCAATTCTTTTATAGAAAGAAAAGCATTGTCGAGTATCTTATCTGATATGGGAATATCAAGCCACCTGGCATCCGTAATATCTTCTTCTATCTGCACCTTTATCTTTTCCCAGTTTTTTGAAGACATATGATACCAATAGCTCCTCTTTATTGCATATTCCTGGTTGTTCAATTTATAAATATGCCAGGTTGAAGGTAAAAGTTTTAAAATGGTAAGCCCTGAAATTCCGCATTCTTCTTCAACTTCGCGTAAAGCTGTTTGTTCAAGGGTTTCTTTATTCTCGGGCTTTCCCTTAGGTAAGTCCCACTTTTGATGTCGGAAAATAAAAAGAATCTGATGCCGGGGGTTTTGCACAAGTCCGCCGGCAGCTTCCAGGTAATTCAAATGTTTAGAAAAATAATCTTGCAGGGTTTTATCATCAGCACCGGTTATACGTACGGTACTTTCATTTATTTTTTCAATATTTTTCAACCAGTTTTCAGGGTTACCTTTTTTCAGATCTTCAAAAGGTATGTCTGCAGAATAAGGTAAATCAACTGAATCTGATGATATAATGGTTTTTTTACCGATGTAAATATTAGCCATTCCAATATTATAATAGAGTTCATTTGCTTATTGCAAAGGTAAAGCTATTTAGGTTCTGCAAAAAACCAACGACATAATGAAGCAAGGTTTTTCGAATAGTTGACTAATAATCCTTGCACTTAAAGCCTAAAAAACCAATATAGTATATTATCATGCAGCTGGTTGAGTTTTTTCAGCAGAGCCTGTTTAATAATGTTAGTTTGGAAAACAAAAATTGATTTTAATAAGTAATTGACGATACATTATTTAAATGATCTGATTTTATTGTATGATGATCTGAAATCAAAAAAAAATATGTAGGTTTGCGGCCGCT
>SLOJ01000037.1 GCA_007132585.1 Bacteroidales bacterium
CTCCGTTTTCCGTTCTCCCTTCTAATAAACTTCCGTTTCTATTCCCAGTTCTTCCACCCTGCGGGCGATTTCCATCAGCTCGCGGCTGTCAATTTTGTCAAGCGTTTCCACGGGTGTTTCGCGGGCAATGGGGTAAATCATTACAAGCCGGGGCTGCAGCATTTCAAGGTGTTTCAGCCAGGCCGATACTTCTTCTTCGGTAGTATTGTCAACCCAGGTATCGCCACTGGTACCCCTGATAAACAAGGTTTGTATGATGGCTTTGCCCTTGAGCACCATCATATTTTCAATGATTTGCTTAAGGGAAATGTTGATCCTGGGATTATTTAGTTTTTGAAACATTTCGTTGGTACCTGCATCCAGTTTCAGGATGGGTTGATCAATCTTTTGCAAAGCATCGGCTACACCGGGCGCACCAACTTTTGAAGCATTGGTAAGTACAGATATCAGCGTGTCGGGGAAATATTTGTTGCGCAGAACAATGGTATCGTTAACAATCTCTTCGAAGTGGGGATGTATGGTAGGTTCACCATTGCCGGCATAGGTAATGGAATCAAGCATGGCATCCTTCTCTTTCATAGAAACCAGTTTTTGCTCCAGGGCAGCTCTCACCTCATCTTTTTTGGGGAAATTCATTTCGGGATCGGGGGGTGGGGTAAGGCCACATTCGCAATACACGCAGTTAAAGGTACAATGTTTTTTATGTGTGGGAAGCAGGTTGATACCCAGTGAAATGCCTAAACGACGGCTACGGATGGGTCCAAATATAATTTGTTCGAATAAAAATCCACTCATGGTGTTATTATTTTGATCGATGTGTGTTCTTTAATGGTGATGAAACGCTGATCGTGCAGATTGATTATGATTCAGATGATGGGTATTATAATCATAACCTGATCAAATTCAAATCAGAATGTTTATGCCGCATCTTTGAGCGATTCGGGTTTTTTCACCGAGTCAAAAAACTTTTTCTGAAAAACCAGCAAGATAAATACGCCGATTGTAATGGCCGAATCCGCAAGATTAAAAACCGGCCTGAAGAAGATAAACTCTTGTCCGCCCCGGAAAGGGAACCATTCAGGGAAATTGCTCCTGATAATAGGAAAGTACAACATATCAACCACCCGTCCGTGCAGGAATGTTGCATATCCGCCGGTTTCGGGCAGGAATTCTGCTGTTTGGCTGAAATAGCTTTCGGAAAACAGTAATCCGTAAAAAGCACTGTCAATGATATTACCCAGGGCACCGGCCATGATCAGGGATACAGACACGATCAGGCCCCGGTGTGCCTTTTGCACCACCAGTTTATGAATGTACCATCCAATAAAGATCACAGCAATGATGCGGAAAATGCTCAGTATAAGTTTCCCATATTCTCCGGAAAACTGCATGCCAAAGGCCATTCCTTCATTTTCAATGAAATAAATATTGAACCAATTACCGAGCACCGGGATGTTTTGCCCCAGTGTCATCTGGGTTTTTACGATGATCTTTGAAGTCTGGTCAAGCAATAAAACAAGCAGAATAACGATCCAGGGCAGATTTCTTCGGGAAATTTTCAACCGGCTCATTTATTTTTTCTGATTCTGGTTGAGCTTTGCTTCAATGCTCATGGTAGCATGTGGCACGCTTCTGAGACGTTCTTTTGAGATCAGTTTGCCGGTTACCCTGCAGATGCCGTAAGATTTGTTTTCGATACGGATGAGCGCATTTTCCAGGTCGCGGATGAACTTCTGCTGGCGAGCGGCCAGCTGGCTGTTCTCTTCTTTCGACAATACCTGTGAGCCCTCTTCAAGGATCTTGAACGAAGGGGATGTGTCATTGGTATCGTTGGCATTCTGCGTGGTGTAAGCCTCGGTCAGAATTTTAAGCCCGGCACGGGCTTCTTCCAACTTCTTCATAATGATGGCCTTGAACTCCTGGAGTTCCTCATCTGAATATCTGGTCTTTTCTTTTTTGTTTTCCATATTAAGAAGGTTTTATCGCTTAGTTACTGGCTTTTTGAACCGAAACAAAAGTTTTGATATCTTCACTGATATCTACTTCTGCTTTTGAAACATCTTCCACAACGTCAGCATAGTTAAGTTTTACTGCCAGGGTCTCAGAGCAAATATACTCATTATTGTTGATTATTGCATCAGTAATTTGACTATGTTTCTGTACGTATAGTTCGATTTTATCGGTTACTTCAAAGCCTTTTTCTTTTCTTAGATTTTGTATTCTGTTAATGAGCTCACGTGCAATACCTTCCTGTTTTAGGACTTCGGAGATGGTTATGTCGAGAGCTACAGTTATTTTACTTTCGGTGGCTACCAGCCAGCCGGGAATATCTTCCGAAAGGATCTCAACGTCTTCGTTGCCCAGGATGATCTGCTGGTTATCCACTTCAATAGTATAACTGCCCTGTTCCTCAATTATTGCAATTTCTTCCTGCGAAAAGTCTGCTATGGCAGCAGAAATCTGCTTCATAAGTTTTCCGTATTTCGGACCCAGGGTTTTGAAATTGGGTTTGATCTTTTTTACCAGTACTCCTGTGGTTTCGGTAAGGTATTCAAGTTCTTTCACGTTCACTTCCGACAGAATCAGTTGTTCTACTCCCTGAAGCTGAGCCCGGAATTTCTCGTCGAGCACGGGCACCATGATCTTTTGCAGGGGCTGACGCACACGGATATTCACTTTTTTACGCAATCCCAGCACCAAGGAAGAGATCTTTTGTGCCAG
>SLOJ01000194.1 GCA_007132585.1 Bacteroidales bacterium
CATTCAACAATTGCTGCTTGTCGTTCATCCTGCAGTTCAAGTTTTTTGAGGGCATCATTAAGCAACAACAGATCTTCGGTGGTCTGGTCGCTTAGCAGAAGCCCTTCCTGCAAATCATCCAAATGCAAAACTTTTTGATTACTTCCCCTTTTTAATGTTTGTTTACGGAGTGAAGCATTGATAAGTATCTGCCGCATTGCCCTGGCTGATATATAAAAAAAATGGGCACGATTCTTCAGATCTGCAGTACCCGACTGTATGAGTTTCAGGTAAGTCTCATGCACAATGGCAGTGGTATTCATTGTATCAAGATTATAAAACTGTTTTTTGATACGATGAGCACCCTTCTGCAATTCCCGGTAAACCAAAGGATATAATTTATCCAAAGCATCTTTGTTTCCATTGCTGAAATCCTGCAGATATGAAGTTACTTCGGATGAACTTACATGATCTTTTTCAGACATTTATATAAGTTTAGTTAATATCCTAAGTTTTGCTTATCAACAACCTTTTTCCCTCGATCATTTAACATGTCATTTATTCAAATATAGATATTTTTCACTAACTAGGCAAGTTCTTTATCGGTTTCTGTCTCTTAAGAAACTCTTTTAACATGTTTCACAAATCGAAACATTTCTCTTTGTGGTAATTTGATAGCTAATAAAGAATTACTGGTTTCATTTATATATAAATGCAATCAATAAAAATTTCACACCTTTATTATATGTTTTTCATCTTAACGTTTTAATATGTATATTTACAGACTTTAAAGCAATGTTAATTTCAATAATCATAACATATGAATAAGTTGATTTTCATCCTTATAACCGCAATCGTGATCCTGGGCATGTCATGCGGAAGGCAATCAACCGAACAGTCGGAATCAGAAGAAATGCCACCCGAATTCTATGATATGCATAATGCACGGATAGCTCTGGATTATGTTGGTTCCTACTCAGGTGTGCTCCCATGTGCCGATTGCGAAGGAATTGTTACAGAGGTTATCCTGGTTGATGAAAGTCAGTTTATACGCAAAACCCAATATCTTGGACATGGCGAAATGATATTTGAAGAAACCGGTATATATACCTGGGGCGAGGCGGGTAATACAATAACATTGGAAGGAGCCGATGAACCCAACCGGTATTTTGTTTCTGAGAATCGCATCTTCCATCTTGATATGGATGGAAACAAAATTGAGGGTGAACTTGCAGATATGTATATCCTGAAAAAAAACTAATGTCTGTTTAAGAATTCTGAATCAACTCTCTTGAAATTACAATTTTCTGAATCTCAGAAGTACCCTCGTAGATTTGGGTTACTTTTGCATCGCGCATTAATCTTTCCACACGAAACTCTTTTATATATCCATAACCACCGTGAATCTGAACGGCATCGGTGGTAACTTCCATGGCAATATCAGCACAATACTGCTTGGCCATAGAGCCCGCCAGGCTATATGATTTGCCGGCATCCTTCAACCATGCAGCCTTTTGATAAAGATTCCGTGCATTCTCAATCTTTACGGCCATATCGGCCAGTTTAAAAGAAATGGCCTGGTGGTTGCAGATTTCTGTACCAAAAGTTTTCCGGGTCTTTGAGTATTTCAGAGCAAGCTCAAAGGCGCCTGCTGCAATACCTGTAGCTTGTGCGGCAATGCCAATTCTGCCGCTCTCAAGCGCTCTCATGGCAATGGAAAAACCTTCTCCTTCCCTGCCCAGCAAATTCTCTTTGGGTACCATCACGTCTTTGAAATACACATCATGCGTGTCGGAACTGCGCATACCCATTTTGTTTTCATTGGGGCCAAGGCTGATCCCCGGAGAATCCTTCTCTACAATAAAAGCATTGATTCCCCTGTATTTTTGCGATGGATTACTTTGGGCTATAACAATATATACCGATGCATTTTTTGCACTGGTAATCCACTTCTTGGTGCCATTGATCAGATAATGATCGCCTTTATCTTCAGCCTGTGTTGTCTGTGCACCTGCATCACTGCTGGCATCGGGCTCTGAGAGCAAAAAGGCTCCGATGTTTTCACCTGATGTAAGCCTGGGAAGGTATTTGTTTTTAACTTCTTCCTGTCCGAATTTTTCTATAACATGATTGACCAGTGAATTGCAAACCGATAATACTACTGAAACCGCCGGATCAACCTTTGAGAGTTCCTCAATGGCCAATGTAAACGAAAGTGAATCTAACCCTTTACCGCCATATTCAGGATCAGCAGTAAGGCCAAAAAACCCAAGTTTTCCCAGTTTCTTGAAATGTTCTGTGCCAAATACACTGTTTTCATCTCTTTCGATTACTCCGGGCAGCAGATCTTTCTCTGCAAATTCCCTTGCAATACGCTGTATCTCCTGCTGTTTTTCTGTTAAATTAAAGTTCATGATTTATGTTTTGATTTTTGGAATTCGTCTACCTTTTACCAAAGATAAAAGATTTTTTCACTTTAACAATTGATGGAAAATGCTTTGATGATAAATTCATAAAGTATGACAAGTAAACAACGAATCAGCTGATATTGCATATAATTCTTTTTCATTCAAGTAATTTTGCATTATAGTTTATTTCCAGAACAGAAAACCTGAATTGTTTCAGAACTATCCCAACCCGGCATCAGGAAATACTTTTATTTCTTTTGCACTTGCTGAACCGATGCAGGTAAATATAAGTCTCTACGATGTAATGGGAAGAAAGAAAGAAAGAAAGAAAGA
>SLOJ01000132.1 GCA_007132585.1 Bacteroidales bacterium
TCAGGTTTACGGGGGGTGTTCCGAAATATGAAGGACGTCCTTCTTCATAAGCCTGCATAATGGGCAGCCAGTTGGTCCAGTCGCAGTAGTAATTACCCACCGGGGTTTTCCTGTTTTTCCATGCATCCATTGCCTTTGGCGAAGCAACCAGCAATGCCAGTCCGGGAGGCACACCAATGGCTTTTTGTGATGCAGTAAGAGCCACATCAATACCCCACTCCTGCTGTCGCATTTCTTCTCCGGCAATGGAACACACCCCATCCAGAACGGTTAGGACATTATATTTCCTGCCCAGTTCTCCGATGGGTTTCGGATCAACCCTCACGGCAGTGGACGTATCCACATGGGTAAAAGTCATCAGTTTATAGTCATTTGTTTTAAGAGCTTCTTCAATCGCTGAAAAATCGGCTGTTTCCCCGGGTTCAGACTTTAATAATGTGACCTCAGCACCATACCTTTTCAGCAAATCCGCATATCTTTCCCCAAAGTAGCCGGTTGAAATAACAAGCGCTTTATCTCCGGGTTCAATCAGATTAGCCCCTGCCATATCCATGGCCAGCGTTCCTGATCCTGCTATGATAAAAGCCTGTCCTTCGGGGCATTCCCAAACCTTTTTCATCATGCGCAGGCTATTACCGAAAGATGCAATAAAATCAGGTGCTGTATGACTTGTAGTGGGAGCACCAAGAGCCTGCAAAACTTCAGGTTCAAATTCAATAGGACCGGGGATCATTAATAGTTTTCTGCCTTTCATAATCGTTTTAAAATATTTTTTATAGTAGTTGTAATAGTTTTTTCTTTATATCATCTGATATGGGTTGCAATGGCTTACGACAAGGACCACCATACATGCCCAGATGATCCATCGCTGCTTTTAAGGCAGGTACTCCCCAGTTTCTGGTTACTGCAGCATTGAGAGTTATAATCTTTTGCTGAAGCTCACGGGCTTTGTTCATATTTCCATCAGAAAAAACGTTATAAATATCAAGGCAGTGACCGGGAGCAATATTGGCCAGTGCCAGCACTCCACCCACTGCACCAACGCTTAAGGCAGGAAGTAAAAATCCGGCTGAGCCTGCCAGTACCTGAAAATCTTTTCCGGCTTTATATATTATATCCGCCATCTTAGCCACATTTCCACCGGAGTCTTTTAATCCGATTATATTGGAATGATCTGCAATGGCTAAGATATCAGCAGCGGTCATGTCTAACCCGGTATTAGCCGGCATATTGTAAATAACAACCGGAACCTCCGATGCATCGGCAACAGCATGATAGTGGGCCACAAGCGCGGAATTCGATATTTGCCCTTTGTAATAAGAAGGATTCAGTACCATTACTGCATCGGCGCCTGCTTTAGCAGCTTCTTTTGATAAAAGTATGGTTTCGCGGGTAGATTCGCAGCCGGTACCGGCCAGCATAAGCTTTTCCTGCGGAATAGCTTCACGGGCAGCCTGCATCACCCTGATCTTTTCTTCGTGGGTAAGCATTACCAGTTCGCCATTGGAACCAAGGATCAAATACCCTCGTAAATCAAAACTGTTCAGATATTCTATATTACGGCGGATATGCTTTTGTGAAACAGATTCATCGGAATTGAACGATGTGGGCAAAGGGGGGAAAATACCATTGAGTTGCAGCATATAAAAAATAATTGAACTGGTTATAAAAATGCGAAGTACGTTGTTTCAAAAATCTTTTCCAAAGATTTGTTTTCTAATAGCCCTTTTTTCTGTCGACTACATTCAATAATTCTTCATCTTTTATGGCTCTGCGGTAGTTATCAATGATTTGCGGGGCAACAGATCCGGGTGTTGTTAAACTTGCTACATGCGGGGTAATATGAATTGCCGGATGCGACCAGAACGGATGCTCTTCGGGAAGGGGTTCATGATCAAAAACATCCAGACTGGCGCCTGCAAGATGGCCATTATCAATCATTTCTATGAGATCCTGATCCACAACATGCGGCCCGCGACCCAGGTTGATTAAAAACGCTCCCTGCGGGAGTTTTGACAGATTACCTTTATTGAGTATTCCATGTGTTTCAGGAGTTAAAGGCAGGAGACAAATCAGGATGTCAGGAGTTCTCAGAAACTCATCCAGTTGATCTGTACCATGAAATCTTTTGTATTCTTTCTGATTTCCGGGATTTTTACCCCAACCCGTTACAGAAAACCCGGTAGCAAGAAGAAATTTCGCCACATGATCTCCTATTGCGCCGGTGCCCAGAATACCAACACTGACATCCGATATTCTTTTATAGTAGTGTTTTTTCCAGGTTTTTTGATTCTGAAGTAAGCGATAATTTGTAAGTCCCCTCATATGATTCATGATCAATGCCAGTGCAAATTCGGCAAGATCCTGCGACAATAAGGGATCTACAATTCTAGCTATCCTTACCTGTTCCGGAATATCAGGATCAGACATGATATGATCTACCCCGGCACCCATAGAGGATATGCATCTAAGATTCGAATATTCCTTAAAAATTCCTTTGGGATGGTTCCAGGCAAGAGCAAACAATACCTTGTTTTTATCCTGAATTTTATCGTAGGTTATCACATCAATATCAGGTGCCAAATCTTTAAGGGCATCAATCCAGGGTTGTACTTTATGTACTTTACTAAAAATTACCAGTGACATAGAAAAATCAGTTTCTTTTTTTATACAGATTGGTTGGATTTGTTTATTTTTTCTTCCTGTTTTCCTGAAA
>SLOJ01000016.1 GCA_007132585.1 Bacteroidales bacterium
AAAGAAGAAGGCTATGAGCAAAAATTTATGATAAAGAATTAAAAGAAAGCTGATTCTGGTATGTATTAAAAAGTAAGAGCTGCCGCAACCAATAATCTGTTTATACGGCCAGGGAGTTTGTTGCGGTACTTTTATTAAAAACAATCATTATTTTAGCTGATTCCAAAATATAAATAGAAATCCATTCACTATGGCTGGCACCCAAGCAGAAAAAATCTATGATTATATTACTGACGAAGGCGAAGAACGTTCCTGCAAGGCAATATCCGATGATGCCTGTAAAGAAGTCTCCGGAAACTTCTTTAAAAATGTATTGAATGGAGCAAGCACAAAGCTTGCCGAGCAACTGGTCAGTCCGGGCACCACACTCCCCTGGATCTTTGGTGCACTGGGAGTTCCGGGAGGGCTGGCCGGAGCACTTGTTCCTGTTAAAGATGCAGGTTCGCTGTTGCCTCAGCTGTTTGTTTCAGCAAAAATAAGGGCTTTCGACCGCAGAAAGTGGTTTTGGGTAATGTCCGCATTTGTGCAGGCTATGTCTATGGTGGCTATGGCTTTTGTGGTATTAAATTCGGGGGGCATAACTGCAGGAGTCTTGATCCTTTTGCTGCTGGGTATATTCAGCATTGCCAGTGGCGTGGCAAGCCTTGCGTTTAAGGATGTGGTTGCCAAAACCATTCCCAAAGGGAAACGTGGTCAAATGCTTGCCATGAGAGCTACAACAGGGGGAATTCTTACCCTTATTGCAGGAGTATGGATTAATACTACTGTAAAATCTGATGGTAACATTTGGGTGTTTTTCGGGCTTATAATAACTGCTGCTGTTTTATGGGCTTTGGCAGCCATAATATTTGCAAATATAAAAGAGGAGAAAGGTGCAACGGAGGGAGGTAAAACTCCCGTGAAAGAACTCACGGATGCCTGGAGCTTTTTCAGGAAAGATGCCAATCTGAGAAATTTTATCTTTACCCGTGCACTTCTTATGGCCATTCCACTGGCACAACCTTTTTTTATAATTATTGGTCGGCAGGAAGTAGGCTCTGAAGTGTCTTCTTTGGGTATTATTGTGGTTGCTGCAGGTATTGCCAATATAATCAGTAGTCCTTTCTGGGGCCGTTTCAGTGATAAATCAAGCCGCATTATGATGATTTTGGTTGCTGCACTCGGCATTGTAAACATTTTGATTATGGCCAGTTTCCCTATGTGGGCCGGAAATCTGAAAAATATTTACACCTTTTCACTGCTGCTTCTTATACAGGTAATGGCTCATGGCGGTGCACGCTTAAGCCGAAAAACCTATCTGGTAGATTTTGCCCCGGATAAAGACCGCCCTCTTTACGTAGCCCTGTCAAATACTATGATCGGATTGTTTACATTAATAGCAGCCGGATTTGGGGTTATAGCTACACTCTTTGGGTTGCAGATCATGCTGCTTTTTTATGCAGCCTTACTGGTTGCAGCTATTATACTTGGACTTACATTAAAGGATGTATGATTAAAACAAGTAATGAATTTTCCTTTCATTACAGGGTATGTTACCTGATGTTTTAAAAACCGGTTTTTTATCTAAATCTATCAGCTTCATTAATTACTGTAAAGAATTGCTTTACAGAAGCAATATCCGATTCAAGCGCCTTTTTCAAACTTCCCTCAAATGCTACAACACCGTTTTCAAGGTAAACGATTCTGTCGGCAATTCGCATGATGCTGGTAACTTCATGGGTAACCATCAACACAGAGATACCCAGTTGTTTTCGAAGGTTTATGATAAGCTCATCCAAAGATGCCAGTGAGATGGGGTCAAGACCGGCACCGGGTTCATCGCAAAAGAGCAAGGGTGGATCCATTACTATAGCCCTTGCCAGTGCTGCCCTTTTTAACATTCCGCCGCTGAGTTGCGACGGAAAAAGATGGAAAGCATGCTGAAGGTTTACCAAGCCCAGTTTCATGTATACAATTTCTTCAATAAGGCTATCGGGCAAATTGCTATGCTGTTTTAGGGGTAAGGCTATATTCTCACCCACTGTCATGGAGCTTAACAATGCCCCGCTTTGGTAAAAGACCCCCATTTGCAAATACAAATTGATTTGTTCGGCTTCGGTTATTTTCGAAATATCTTTCCCTAAAACCGAAATAAATCCTTTCTCAACAGGTATAAGCCCCAGTAAATGATTCAGTACAGTTGACTTGCCTGAACCACTGGCTCCCAGCACTACAGTTATATCACCTTTGTAAGCTTTAAAGGACACCTCAGATAAAACCACGGTATTATCGAAAGATGCCGCGAGACCTTTTACTTCAATTACTTTTTCCTTGTCCATATTCATAGATTAATAGAATAAAAGACCTAGTATACTATCGGCTAAAATAACCAGTGATATTGATACCACTACAGATGTAGTTGTAACTTTCCCTACACCTTCAGCACCTCTGACCACCCTGAAACCAAAAAAACTGCCGGTAAGTACTATTAAGCTGGCATATACCTGACTTTTCACAAATGCAGTGATAAGGTCTTTGTTTTGCATGACTGAACCCATTCTGTTAAAAAAGATCTCAGGAGTAATATCAAGATAGATATAAGCGGCAACTCCACCACCCAAAATCCCGAAAACATTGGCAAGAATAATGAGAAATGGCATAGTAATTAAACATGCATATAGTTTTGGTACCACCACAAAACGAATGGGGTTAAGACCCATGGTTTTTAATGCATTCAATTCAGCGGTAACTTTCATAGATGCTATTTCTGCAGCAATGGATGAACCACTCCTTCCAGCCACCAGAATTGCAGTTATCAATGGGCCCATCTGGCTCATCATAGAAATTACGGTAAGATCAACAATATAAATATTTGCCCCAAAGTTTCTTAATTGCCCTGATGATTGCAAGGCAATTACCAATCCGATAACAAAAGACATGAAAATAACAATCAGGGCAGCATTTACACCAATTAACACAGCCTGATTAGAAACTTCTCCTTTACGACGGGAGCGTGATCGGAATATATCAGCAACAGACCAGAAAAAAACATCAGCTGCCAATAAAATAAAACTAAAAACATATTCAGTGAAAAAATGAATTACTGATTCTCCTGTTCTTTCAAAAAAACCTTTCTTTCCAGGCATCTCATGATCCGGCAAATGGCCAGGCGAAAAAAGGTCTATTTTTCCCAGAATTGATTGACTACCCCCTTCAATCCTTGCACTTATTCCCATTTTTCTGAGCTTGTCCTTAAGGTGAAATAAGGCCATAACTCCTGCACTATCAATGTCTTTTAGTTCATCAAGATTCAAAACAACATTGACTTCCTTAAATGATTTAATTTCCCGGGGAATCTTTTTGGTAAACCAAATAGTTTCAGGCAACAAAAGCTTCCCGGTAAGGAAAAGCGTATTCTGTTGAAAACGATATACAAAGTCTTTTCCCGAAGCTATATATTTTGCATCTTGTGTTTTTGCCATTTGCAAAACAATTATTTATTCTGCTGAAAATTCATACAATATCTTCCTGCTAAAAAAGAAAAGCTCTTCAAGAAACATATCATTTATCGAACCTGCAAAAAGGTTAAGATTTCTTTTTTCAAGTAACCGGATTTTATTGGCTGCATGCTGCACTATTACAACATTTCCCTCAACCATAATCAAATCAAAATCAACATGGAGATGAGCAAGAAAATCATCATCTTCTTCAATTACCTCCAGTTTGTGAACTTTAACCTGAAGTCGGTAATCAGGAATTACATTCCAGAAACGCGCATCAGTATATCTGAAGATTCCTGCGTTTCTGAAATAATTGTAAACGTATCTTGTTAAGCTTTCTGATGGTCTTACTGCCCATTCATGATGAGCGTAGTAACGAATTTCGTGTTCATTTTCCCGCAAAGCGATCTGATGGGAAGCAAAGGCAGGATGTACATCTACATCAAGTATTTCAAGAGAAAAAGGTAGGGTAACGCTAACTTCGTCATCAGTAATTTTGTCTGCCGGAAATTCAATCAGATAAAAAGTTGGAGCAACCTGTTTACTGCTCCGACAACCAATAAGGATAACAGTAAGAACAATCAGCAGGGAAATTTTTATTCTCATGGTCGGTTTCTTTTAATTGATAAAAATAAATAAAATTTAACGCAGTCTCCGGTCGGGTATATCTTTAGCCCTTTGGCCCCTGATAAGAATAGACGGATCATTGCTGATCCGGCGAGAAGTTTCATTCAGATTTTCAAGAGTGTGTTTTAATAATATAAGATTTTCGGAAAGATCCTGCGAGCCTCTGTCAATATCAGTATCGATTTTAATTAGTAATGCCTGTGTTTGAGCTGCTGTTGCGGCCAGGTTTTCCACCAGTTCCTTCAAGCCTGATTCTCTCAGCGTAATAGAAACTTCTCTGAGATTTCCAAGTACATCTTCGATAGCTTCTCCTTGCATTATAACATTGAATCTGTCAATAGCGGCCTGAA
The DNA here is from genome assembly GCA_007132585.1 of Bacteroidales bacterium. Lineage (GTDB taxonomy): Bacteria > Bacteroidota > Bacteroidia > Bacteroidales > UBA7960 > SKVR01. The sequence goes on from SLOJ01000016.1 coordinate 4,457, forward strand.
GAGAACCGGCAGTTGAATCAACCTGTTCTACAATATTTGATGTTCTGCTAAAGGACATTCTTACATCTTCCCTGTTTTCTTCCACTACTTCAGTAATAAGCTCAAAAGATTGGTTTGCATTATCGGCTAAAAGGGCAATCTGATCAACTGTTTCCGATATCTTTTGGATGTTTTCAGGTTTTGAAAATTCAATCAGATTATTTAAAACTTCTTCTACTTTAAAAGCAATTACTTCAGCCCTTCCGCTAATATCTTCCACCAGTGAAGTTCCTTGTGGAATAAAACCGTCTTCTTCAAGAAAGGGAGCTTCGTTACTTCCCCCACGTATTTCAATGGTTTTGAGGCCGGTAATACCCATTGCAATAATATCGGCAGTAGCATCTTCTTTAACGGGCGTTCCCTGTTTCAAAGAAAGTTCAACAATTATCTGGTTAACATCATCAGGGTCAATGTAAATATCAGAAATACTTCCCACATTGATCCCCATATACTTTACCGGGCTTCCTGTTTCCAGACCACTGACTGAAACATCACGGTAAGCTACATAATAAGTATCAGTTCTTTCAAAGAGCCGGCGGGCTGTAAAAAAACCTACCAGCATTAAAAGCAAAACAGAACTGATCATGATAAAAATACCTAAACGGATCTTTTGTGCTTTGGTTTTCATGGTTTTGTATTTTGTATGGCTTTTCTGTAAAAAACCTGAATTAAAACTTTGTAAATATAAAAAAAATACTCCTTGTTACCTTAATTGCACGCATAATAAAACCCCGTTGTTTTGCCTGTTTTTATTAAAATAAAACAAAACATTACACTTCTCTATTAAGCATTTGGCATGGATTTTAAAAAAAAGCTTTTAAATACCTGAATACAAAACTTAAATAGCAGGTATACAATTTCACAGTTTTTTAATTAGCTTTGCATCCCAATATGTGTTCATTAGTGTAGATAAAGGTTAATGTTAAGGACTTTTAACGGTTAAAAGAATTAAGCATGAAGATATCTGATATATCTGACAAAGAATATGTAACATTGGAGGGATCATCAGAAACGCCTGAGATTGAATTGAATTCAACAGACGGAACCTTCGTATTTTCCGGTCGTTCTTTACCTGAAAATCCACGAAGTTTTTATGAACCCATTAAGGATTGGTTAATTCAGTATGCTTTAAAACCTGCCCCTGCAACCCACGTGAAATTTGCTTTTGATTATTTTAATACCGCTTCATCAAAACTGATTCTTGAATTAATTGATGTTATAAAAGCTGCCGAAAAAAACAACAGTAAAATAGTTTTTGAATGGCATTACCAGGAAGATGATGAGGACATGATGGAAGCCGGTGAGGATTTTGAATCATTAACCGATTCTGAGTTCACATTTATTCCATATCCATAATCAGGAGAATAAGGCCAATTCTTACCTGAATAATTAAATGTCTTTTTTATTTCTTCTCCTGAAAAATCCCAGACCGGACCATGGCTTTTCCCATTTAAGTAAAACAAATATATTTCCGGAATATTTTCTGATGAATCTTCGTGAAACACCCAAATACCCTGCTCTAGTCCATTTATAAACTGGCCTGTTTTTTCGAGAGAACCATTCTTCCTGAAAAAATACCAGTGTCCTGCGGGTTTACCTTCCCGATAATCACCTTTTTGCTTCTTAATTCCATTGGCATGGTAAACTACCCATGTGCCGCTGAAAAGATTGTTTTCAAACTTTCCTTTGGTGTATCTGCGTTTATCCGGATATCTTGAGACCCACTCTCCTTCTCTCATGTTTTCAACATACATTCCCCGGGTACCCCAGTTTCCGTTCTCAAAATATTCAACATATTTACCTTGTAATTGCCCTTTTTCATAAAAGGCTTCAATCATTATTGATCCATTATCATACCAGGCAAAATAACGGCCATCAAGAACACCATTTTTATAAAAACCTTTTCTTTGCAATGCGCCATTCTCATAAAATACCCATAAAGTATCGGCAAACTCTCCATTAACTTTCTTCCCCTTGTAGTTTAAAGTGCCGTTTTCATAAAATTGCTTCCATTGCCCGGTTTCAGCCCCCATATTCATAGATATTACCTGGAATGGTTTTCCATCAGGATAGTTGATAATTTTTTCGCCGTGTTGAATACCTTGCAAATAATTCACTTTGCTTTCAATGATTTCTTCAGGATAATAGGAAATAAAACTGCCCTCAAGCAAACCATTTGAATACACACCCTCCTGCATAATATCGCCTTCGGGATAATATGATAAATATTTACCGTGTCGCCGGTTCTCTGAAAAATTAATTATTTGATGTAATGGACCTGTTTCGTAATATATATGCCATTCGCCATGTATCATATTATTGTAAAACTGGCCCTCTTGTCTTTTATTACCATTGGGAAAATAAAAAACATATGACCCATGCCTGATGGTATCAGACCCCGACATATAACCCTGAAATTCTTCCATCAAAGTATGGCTATCAGAATAATATTTCGAAAATTTTTGAATTTGAGAAGAAGCAGGTTGGGATATACCTAGCCCAACCCCGCTCATAAAAAATAAGCCGGTAGTGAATATTTTCAACAAAAAGAAAAATCTGTTTGTGAAAATTTTAATCAACATTGATAATTATTTGTGCCCCTTTGAGTGATGTGCTTCCCGGGTAATCCAGTATTGCTGCCAAAGCATACCGGCCGGTTGGCAGTGTTTGGGGTAATGATAATTCTACAACCCTTGCTGTTTGCGGATAAGAAACCACATCAACTGTTCTGAATTTGTACTCTTCACCCGTTTCAAGATCCGATGCTATAAGAAAAACCTTGCAGTTTACTATTCTTTCACCGGGATTATCAATATTTACAGTAAAAACACGGTCTTCAGAATTTGCACGGTGATTTTCCTGAAGATTACCAATTTCAACCCTTCCCGGATCACCGGTAGCAGGATTGTAGAATAAGAATATATCAATCCTGCCCGAAAGACTAATGCCGGTTTGAAAATCCATATCAGCGGTAAAAGCCGTTTGTTCTTCAGCGGTAGTAAAACTTAGTATTCCCCATTTGGCAGAATAATTTTCAGTAGGGGCCTGAATATTCACCTGAATATTTGCTGACTCGTTGGGTTGCAACTCAACAAAGCTTGGGTTGAGGTTAACCCAGTTGGAAATGGAACTTTGGGTTGAACCTGCAGGAAGCCGTTCCATGCTGCCATCGCGTTGTATTAAATAATCCTGCATTCGTAAACTGAATGTTTGTTTACGATTTGCGTGGTTCTTAATGGTAACCGATTGAACTTGCGATTCACCCGGTGCAATGTTAAAATTAAGCCGAACCGGAGCCACTTCAAATTCCTGCGATTTTAAATCTAATGGCAATACAAAAAGGAACAAGGCTGCTGAAAGGATAATCAATAGTTGCTTCATTATGTTAAGGTTTGTAAGTTTTGCTTTACAATTCTGATGTACCCGGCAAATATATACAATAAATTTTACAACAATATCCCAGTTATACTGATATTGCACCTGCCCGGTTTTTTTTACTACCTGAAAGTGTTTTTATATAATTTTCTTTAGGCAAACCATTATAAAAACTCATTTTACAAATATATTATCTCTACAATATATACACATGCATTAAAACCGTGTAACCCCTACTATATTATTTATGTATAAAAAACCGGAAGAAATAACAGTTTTATTATACATTCATTTACATTAAGTAAAACGCTTATGCCCGTGTGTAAATTATGACTTATATTTGACAAAATTTATCGTTTATTCAATCTGATAAGAAATAAAATTTTTTTCTCGATTGACACATATTTAAATAATATATCATTTAAATGAATCATTGCTCCCTGGTTAATATGAATCGACTGTCTTGTTTAATCCTACTCCTTTTCCTAATTGTATTCCAGAACAATACATCTGCCCAGCAATTGCGAACACTGAGCCAGGCAAACCAGGAAAGAATTGAACGTCTGGAGGAACTGGCATCTTATCATCTGAACCAAAATGATATAAGTGCCGCCATAGCATCAATGAACCAGATAAGTTATATTTACTGGGAAAACGGTAGACCTGATAAGGCAATTGAATCATTTGAACGCACGGCACGCTATTATCAGCAAATTAATGACCTGGAAAACCTTCACAGGATATACAGTATAATTGGACTGATTCATCTTGACCTTGAAGATATCAATGGGGCTAACCGTGCTTTTATACGACAATTGGATGTTCGCAGGCAGCTTGATAATCAGCAGGGAATAACATCGGCACTTGTTGATCTGGCGCAGGTGAAAAGTTTAATGAGTGAACACCGGGAGGCTATCAGTCTGCTTGAAGAAGCTCTTGACATTGCTCTTAAACTTAATTATGAAACCATTTTGCCTCACGTTTACAATCAACTATCAAATAGTTATATGAGTATAGGTAATGTAAGACAAGGTGAAGAATTCCGGCGGAAATACAATGATATACGAGAGCATCTTTCACGCCAGGACATGAGATGGCAATATGAAGAAAGCAATATTCAAAGCCAGGTAGAAGCCAGATTATCGCAGGAAGAAGCTGAACGCAGCCGTGAACAGATCATTATAAATGAACTGCAGTTTCAACTTGAACAAGATTCAATAAAAAGAATTGTGCAGGAAAGGGAGGACTCACTTGAGTTAGCCCGGTTGAGAGCTGAAAGCCAGATGCGTGAAATTGAACGTATAGAACAAGAGAGAGAATTAGCACAGACAGAAATAGAAAGGCAAAGAGCAGTCCAGAATTTTCAGCAACTTATTATTTATTCAACAGCCGGAGGATTATTGCTTTTCCTTCTTCTGGCTTTGATTATTTACAGAGGTTATAAAACCAAAAAGAAAGCCAACGAACAGCTGGAAACAAAAAACCATCAGATACAATCGGCCCAGGAGAAACTTCAGGCTGCATTCGTAAAGATCGAAGAACAAAATTACCGGATTACTCAAAGTATTAGTTATGCAAGAGAAATTCAAAAAGCGTTGTTCCCGCCGCAGGAAACCTTGAATCAATACATTCCTGAAGCTTTTATTTTCTTTAAACCGGTTGATATGGTAAGTGGTGATTTTTACTGGTTCAGGGAGATGACCAACAATCAGACAGCTCATCTTAGAGATTTAACCGATACAGAACAAAAGCAGGCAATAACACCGGAAGAAAACGGTGGATTTTTACCCATCAAAGGTGATAAATTTATCATATCAGCTGTTGACTGTACCGGTCATGGCGTGCCCGGAGCATTTATGTCTATGATTGGCTATAACCTGCTTGATACCATTACTACTACAGGAACATCTCATCCCGACAGGATACTTGAGAAACTCAATAAAGGAGTTCGAAGAACCCTGAAGCAAGAGGAAGGAAATAACCAGGATGGTATGGATATAGCATTGTGCGTTATTAACAAAAAAAACAGGACTGTTGAATTTGCAGGTGCAAATAACCCGGTGATTTATATACAGAATGACAAACTAAATATTATCAAAGGCGACAGGCTTGCCATCGGTGGTACACAGAAAAAGAACCTGGACAGGAAATATACACCCCATCTTATAAAAGTTGACAAACCCACCTGGTTTTACATCCTTACTGACGGCTTTACTGATCAGTTTGGCGGAGAAAGAGGGCGAAAATTCCTGCTCAAAAATTTCAAGGAACTAATATTTCAAATTCACACCAAACCCATGAAAGAACAAAAAGAAATACTTGAAAATACTTTTAAAGAATGGAAAGGACAGGAAGATCAAATTGATGATGTATTGGTCATTGGTTTTAAATTAGGATAATAACAAGTGATTTCCACCATATTAGCATGTATAATTTACCTGTTTTCCTGTTTTTCTGTATTTTTTTATATAAAGTTTCTATTTTAGTTTTATATTTGACAACGAAAAATGTTTATAAATCGATAAATTATTACTATTTGTTTAACCAAACAATTTAAATCACACCTACTATGAAAAAACTAACATTTTTACTCGCAGGACTTATCCTGTACGCCGGAACAAGTTTTGCTCAAATTGACGACAGGGCAGTTATTCCTGTAGCCGTAACACTTAATTCAATCCTCAGGTTGAATGTTACATCTGGTGGTAATATTGAATTCAATTTCAATACATTGGATGACTATCAAAATGGTATTGCAACCAGTGCGGCCTATCAAACAAAATTCAATGTTGCATCTTCAGTAAACTGGGATGTAATCATGTATTCTGAAAACGCCACACTTATAGGTACAGATATTATTGAAGATGGCGGCGCC
>SLOJ01000002.1 GCA_007132585.1 Bacteroidales bacterium
ATTTTTTTGATTAGATTTAATTTCAGGAATGGATTGTTTTTTAAAATCAATCAACAATATATTATGAATCTGCAAATAAAAGTTAATTTTAAAATTTATTTAAAAAAAGGGTTCTTGGTTGTATCATTTTGGCTTTAATCATAAAAAGTTATGTAGCAATAGATAAAAGATTTTATAATCTGTATGGGCATAATCTTTTTGAGATTCTTCTTTTGCATATCTTAGCCTTTTTTAACGGTAAATTAGTGTTATGATAACAAATTTTTATAAATTTACACTCTGTTACGCTGTTTTCGGACAGCAAACTACCAAAAACTAATTTTAATTATTAACAAAAACAAAAACAACATGAAGAGAATTTGTTTGATTTTTTTCGTAATCCTGGGACTATTGGGCAATAGCCTGTACGCCCAGGAAAGACGGGTAACCGGTACCGTTACCGATGGTGCCGACGGTTCCTCTTTGCCTGGTGTAACCATCACGGTGCGGGGTACAACTCAGGGAACCATTACTGATGCCAATGGACAGTATGAGCTTACTGTTAATGAAGGAGATGTATTGATTTTCTCTTTTATTGGTATGACAACTGAACAGCGCACTGTTGGCACAGAGTCGGTTATCAATGTGGTTATGACTTCGGATATTGCAGTTTTGGAGGAGGTTATCATTACTGCAGGTGTAGCCGGAGCCACACCCAGAAACAAAATGAGTGTTACTGTTAACCAGGTTGGAGCCGAGTTGCTTGAAGCAGTTCCGGCAACTTCAGCATCTTCTGCCCTTCAGGGTAAGGTTGCCGGTGCCACCATTGTGCAGGCCAGTGGTAACCCCGGGCAGGCGTCCAATATTCGCCTCAGAGGTGCTACCAGTATTCTGGGCAACTCCAATCCGCTGATTATTGTTGATGGGGTAATGCTGGAAGGCGATCTTGCCGATATTAACGTGGATGACATTGAAAACATGGAAGTAGTGAAGGGTGCTGCTGCTTCTGCACTGTATGGCTCTCGCGCAGGTGCCGGAGTAGTGGTAATTACCACCAAAAGGGGTAATATTGCCGCTGAGGGTACTACCGCCATTCGTATTCGTAATGAATACGGTATGTCTACCTTACCCAGGAAAGTGCCAATTTCCCAAAGTCACCCCTACGAACTCGCAGCTGACTGGCAGGATTTTAATTTATTCACCAAATATGCAGGGGTAACTTTCCCCGAAGGATATGCCGGTGGTGCTGATGGTACTATTGGTGGTAACCGTTTTGTGAAATTTGACGGCTATGCTGATAATCCTTTTGCACGTTATTTCGACCATCAGGATCTGGTATTCCAGGACGGTGAGTTCTTTACCAACTATATTTCTGTGGCACATAATGCCGGAAGAACACGGATTTTTACATCTTTTGAGAATTCTGCCAATTCAGGTATTGTATGGAACACAAACGGCTCAGTTCGCCGCAACTTCAGATTGAATGCCGACCATTGGTTTGGTGAAAGTCTGAGCTTTTCTTCTTCTACTTTGATTTCTCAAAGTGCGATTGATGTTGCCGAAGGCCGTTTCTTAACCGGTTGGGGTGGTGGACAAGGTTCTGCATTTTTTAATATGCTTTTCTTTGATCCTGATACCGACCTAAAGATGGATGCCCCCGAAGGGGAACCCCTACCAAAATATTTTGCCAATGCTAACCACTGGCAGGATGATAATGCCAATCCGTTACATGCTCTTTACTATCAGGACCGGGAGTTAAACAGGAGAAATATCCTGCAGAGCATCCAATCTAATTACTATGCAACTGACTGGCTCATGCTTAATGGTAACTACAGCTTTGAACGCTACAATACTTTTAACAGTACTTTCCAGCCCATCGGGTTTAATACCGGACAGGCCATAACCCAGGGACAAATGTACAGGTCGAGCAATGAAGGCCTCAGCCAGACTTTAAGCTTTACAGCTAATGTTGATGAAGATTTTGGTGACCTGACCCTGCGAAGCAGACTTCAATACATGTATGAAGATTTTCAGCAAGACTTTTTCTCTGTCAGAGGCAGTGACCTGCAGATTGCCGGTATCCGCACGCTGAATAATATTTCTACAGATGGAAGAGGCGCACCTATTTCGTCCTTTCAAACGATACGTTCAAGGAACTACTCGGCTATTGTTGACATGGATTATCTTGACAGGTATATTATTTCAGCTCTTTTCCGTATGGATGGTTCATCTCTGTTTGGTGAAGATGCGCGCTGGAATCCTTACTACAGGATATCAGGTGCCTACCGCCTTGCTGAAGAATTTGATATCCCCGGTGTTAGCGAGTTGCGTTTAAGGGCTTCTCTGGGTACTTCAGGCCAGCGCCCGGGATTCAATTACCAGTATGAAACCTTTAGTGTATCCAGTGGTAGTGTTTCTAAAGCTACCATAGGTAATAAAGACCTAAGGCCCAGTGAAACAAAAGAACTTGAGTTTGGCCTTAATGCTGAATTCCTTGATATTTTTGATCTGGAAGTAATTTATGCTGATATTGTTACAGAAGGTGCATTCCTTAACGTGCCTCTTCCCGCTGCTTCAGGGTTCCAGTTTCAATGGCAAAATGCAGCTGATATTTCTGCACAGGTTATTGAAATATCATTAGGTGCCATGGTTGTTAATACCCCGGAATTCCGTTGGAGAACTTCTTTCAACTTTGACCGCATCAGGCAGGAAGTGACCAAACTTAATGCCCCCGCTTTCCGTACAGGGCCTACCATTAATGCGCTTCAGGCATTCTATGTGCGTGAAGGCGAACCCTTTGGTATGATGTACGGTGGCGACTGGGTAACTTCCTTAGAACAGTTGTCTCAGCAAATTGGAGATGACGACTCTATTGATAATTATATAATCAATGCCGATGGATATGTTATACAAAGAGGTACAGAAGGAACGGTTAATGAGGTACCTATCAGGTTGCGTGATGAAAACGGTGAAGACGCTTTCGTAAGAATTGCTGATATGAACCCCGACTTCAACCTCACCTGGAACAATACTTTCCAGTACAGGGGCCTTGCACTTAACATGCTCTGGCACTGGAAACAAGGTGGAGATGTATACAATCAAACCAAGCAATGGTTGTATCGTGACCTGCGCCATGGAGACTTTGATATGGCTGATAAACCTGCCAATGAAAAGAAAGTGGCCAATTATTATACAACTTTCTACAGGGTAAATGAACCCAACTCTTATTTTGTTGAAGATGGTACATATTTGAAGCTCAGAGAAGCATCCCTTTATTACACATTCAACGCTGAACAACTTGGACAGTTTGGTGCCATGACACTTCTCAGAAGCGTAAGACTGGGTGTAATAGGTCGTAACCTTCTTACTTTTACCCGCTATTCTGGTTGGGACCCCGAAGTTGCACAGGTTGATTATGCTGAATCCAGCTCAACTAACTACTTCATTGACATGTTTAACTATCCCAACTTCCGGACACTTACTTTCTCTCTTGAGCTTAATTTTTAATAAACAAAAAAAATGATCTTTATGAAACGAATATATAAAAACATCATCGTAGTTACGGTCGTTCTGGCTTTAGGCTTTGTTACCGGTTGCGAAAAGCTGGAGGTAGAAAACCTTAATCAGCCCGATATCGCTACCGTACTTGGTTCGCCCGAAGACGTAAAAACAGCCGTACAATCTGCATATCTCTCCATGTGGGAGTCCATGAAGCTGTACACGGTAAACATGCCTGCCTCTGTTGCTGCAAATCATACTACCGCTTCATGGGGTAACTTTGCATGGCTCGATAGCGGACAAGAACCCCGAACACCATGGAACAATGACCCATCTTATGGTGATTCCGATATGACCGAAACGCCTTATCAGAGCTTTTATGCTACCATATCACAGGTTAATGATGCATTGTTCCTTATCAACGTGGAAGATATGCAGATTGGCCCCGATGGAAGAGACAATGATATGGTGCTCGCTTCGGCATATCTTATACGTGGAATAAGCCTGGGACAGTTAGGAGTAGCTTTTGATCAGGCCATGATTCCTTATGAAGACAGTGATCTTGCACTTCTTGAATTCCAACCATGGGATGAGATTATTGAAGCCGGTATTGAAGATCTGCAGACAGCTATCAATATAGCTTCTGGTGCTGATGCATTTTCAATGCCTTCAGCAACACTTCCCGGTCATACTGTTAATAACAGTTTTGTTATTGAGTTGGCCAATTCCTATGCTGCACGTTTTCTTGCACATGGTTCGCGCACAAAAGCTCAAAATGATAATGATATCTCCTGGTCTTCTTATGGCTGGAGTGATGTGTTGGCTTTTGCCGAAAATGGCCTGACAAGTGATTTTGCTCCTACAGGCGATGGCCTTCCATGGGAAGGGGGTACCTGGTGGGATTTGAACATCAAGTATCTGCGCAACCCCGGTTGGGGAAGAATACATACAAGGGTAATAAAACTAATGGATCCCTTGCACTGGACACGCTACCCAACTGATGATTTAGGCGGGCCACTGTCTGTTGATGACCCTGGATTTAATAATCCCCACGGTCCGGATGAAGAGCCAGGCATAGCTTACTCTGATGATGCCCGGCTGCTTACAGATTTTCAATATTTGCCCAGTAACAATTTCGCTCCCGATCGGGGTGGGTGGTTTTATTCTCATTACAGACATAGTCGCTATGACTTTCCCGCTTCTACCAATGATGATGGTTTGTTTATGGGGGAATCTTTAGGACCACTAAGAGAATTTAGGGCTTACGACCTGAAGTTATTACAGGCTGAAGCTATGGTGCGCACAGGTAATGTAGCCGGTGCCGTGGCTATTCTGAATAACCCTGATAATGAGCGGAAAGTAAGAGGCCAGCTTCCTGATGTGGACACTACAGACCCCGATGAAGTACTGGATATCATCTTTTATGAAAGAGATATTGAGTTGGCCAACAATGGTTGGATGATACATTTTGGAGATATGCGTCGTCGTGACTTCCTGCAGCAGGGAACACCCTTGCATTATCCCGTGCCCGGTTCCGAACTGGAAGCACTGGAATTGCCCATCTATACTTTTGGTGGATTTAACAATGCAGATGGTGTGAATACCTCTGATGGTGGCGACTGGATTAAACCGTATTATCATTTTTAAAATTAATTCATCTTTTTTTAAAAGCATTAAAGATATAACGACATGAATAATAAAAACATAATTCTATATTTAAGTGCTTTGTTGCTGGGTATGGCGATCATCTTTTCAGGTTGTGAGGAAACTGATGACTATGATTATGATGCCATTGAACCTGCTGTACAAGGCGTAACCGGAGATACCCAAATCAGGGGCGGTACCGAAGGGATGTACCGGGCTCGTGGAAGAGCCGGTTCTACATACGATTTCTCTTCAACTGGTGCCATAAGTAGTATTACACCCGTTGCAGATACTCCCGATGGTGTAGTGGTAGCATTTGACGAATCTCATAACGATGAAACTGCTACACTAACCGTTGTAGAAACTACAATGGGTGGTGTATCCTCTGAACCCTACAGTATTGATATTTCTGTGTTTGCATTGAATGTTGGGATTACAGGAGAAACTGAATTATCTGTTATTGAAGGGTCTCCTGTAGAGAGAGAGTTCTCTGTAGATTTTAAATACCCAGGTGCATCTTATTCCTGGAGTGTTGACGGTGATATTGCCTCAGTAGTTGGGGCTGCAAGTAGTGATATCCTGGTGGTTAGTTTCGACTACCCCAATGAGTCGGTAGATACCGTGCAGATTGATGTTACAGTTACTACTGTGGCCGGAAACGATATTGAAGCTTCTTTGCATGTTGCCGTATTGCAGTTCTGTCCGCTGGAGATTGGAGATATGCTGGGTAACTGGGTAACGGAAACCATGGTTGGTGACTGCCCTGTTACCGCTGTAGTTAGTGCTGTTAATGAAGCGGATACCACCATTACCATGACCGAAATGCTCGACTTCTACACCATTTGTACCTGGGGTGATGCCTGGGACGAAGAGAATGGACTAGTAATTCATCTTAACGAACCCGAAGGAACCATTCACATTCCTGAGCAATTTTATGGTTATTCTAGCTATCCTGAATCTTTCTGGGTAAGAGGTGTACCTCTTACAGATGACGATGATTTCCATGGTGTTTACAACTTCTGTGGACCCACTATGACGATTCGAGTTGAGATCATAGCCTATTGGGCCGGTAGTATTGATGACGGCGTTCCTGTTGATGGTGACGGAAACCCTGTTGATCCTGCTGACCTATGGGAAGATTTCGGAATGTTCCCCGAACCTATTACCCTGACCTATACCCTTGATGATGATGCCAAAGGTGGCTTTGTTATTGAAGACCTGGGTAGCAAATTACGTGGAAGACAATAAGTCTTTTTATTGACTGAATACGGAGAGCAGCTGATGGTTTATATTGGCTGCTCTCTTTTTTAGGTTTTAATAACAAACCCGATAAACCACCAATATGAAAAAAAAATTGTTTGTTTCTGCACCTGTTTTGTTGTTTTTACTTTCATTATTAGTGGCTTCCTGTTCCGGGTCAAAGTCAGAGCTGGCAGGAACCTGGCAATTGTCTGCTTCTAAACTCAACCAGGTTGTTGAAGAAGGATATACCCCTCTTACGTGGACGTTTAAGGACAACGGACGTTTTGTTCAGATTATGAATTTGGTGGATGATACATTAATACGAGAGGGGGATTTTACCTATGACCGTAATGAAGGAGAATTACAATTGCACTTTGATACGGGAAGTAATCGCGATGTCCTTTGGGTTGTTGTGCATCTTGATGAGGAGAAACTGATGGTGGAATATACCGGATATGGATTTTTTGTAGAAAGGGAGTTTGTGAAACTACCCTGACCTGTAGCAGAAATATATACACTTTACACCCATCCAATCATTAGCGCCTGTTATAATGGATTTAGGGCAATAAGGTATACCACGATATGGGCTGGCCAAGTGCATTGATTCCTTCAATGAGGATAAAAGTGTTTTCAGTATTGTCAGCAGGAATTTGTATCGTAGATGGTTTGTCGTTGACTTCCCTCAGAATAAACTCCGGTTCCCAGTAAAGAGTCGTTTTAATATCAAGGTGGCCATACAACTCTGCTCCTATATAAGATCTGTAAAATTCGTCTGGTGTAGCATAACCAGAAAGAAGAAATTCAAATGTCCTTTGTGTTGTAGCATCCCCACGTTTTGTATAAACAATTAGTGCCCCGTTTCCGCCACGGCTTCCAAAAATAGCTGCTGCGCTGCCCTGCATTACCTCAAGCCTGTCAATATCAGAAGGATTTACGGCCATAAACGTTGAAGCGTGAACCATAATGCCATCCACTACAAAAGCCGGTGTTCCCTTATTGCCCCGCAAGGAAAGAACACCACGGTCAATGTTTACGCTTCTTACCTGGTTGATGATCAAATCCATCATGTTTGAGTAGTGTCCTGCAATATCATAACTGTAAACTACCTGGTCGGGCCTGCCAAAATATGCTTCTTCCCTTCTGGGCTTTGATCGGGAGGCAGTCTGTAGTCTTGTTTCCGGCCTTTCTGTCCTTTCCCATTCGGCTCCTTTTCTTGTGATGCTATGAGGTTCTGTATAAACATCGGGAGTATAATCCACCTCAGGCAAAGGAGAAAAGGTAAGATCCACCCAAAGATTGCGTTCATTATGTTGATGGGGCATACCTATATGAGCTGTAAATAAATCATAGTATTGTAATCCGGAAAATAAAAAGTTGCCCTCATCGTCAGTTCGTGTGGTATAACGGTTGGTTTCTTCCTGTGTTATTTCCATTTCAACCAGCACGTTTTCCACCGGTTCTGCCGATGCCAGTGCTCTTAGAGTGCCTGCTACACTTAGCCCATGGCTAAAGCCATGTCTCACCTCCGGAAAGGTTCCATCCAGCAATGGCTCCCAATTAAAACGACGCCAGCCGTGGGTCAGCATAAGCAAATCTGTTTCTTCTTCCAAGGCTTTACCTTCATTACAGAAATAATCAAATGGGTTTTCTATGGTAGACAGGATTTCGCTTTCCAGCAAAAGATAAGATGTGATGCTTCTCAATGGCTTTTGCGTTAATTTTGAGTAAGATCTTACTACCGACAGCGAATAGGTTCCCGGCGCAAAGTCTCCTTCCTGATAATGGGCGGTTATTTCCCATTCAGTATTACCTTCTGTGGTATTTTCCCCGGTGGCTTCCACCTTTGAAATATCAATATCCGGTACCTGCCCGGATGCTGTAAAAACAAGCCGTTCTGCCACAGGAGCTCCAAGTCCGTCAAACAGAGTGATATGGGTTATCCCCTGGGGCAGGTCCTTTCGGGGAATACGGGCTGTAAATTGGTTGTCTTTTAACTTTCCTTCAGCGGCCCAAAAGGGAAGGCCTCCATTTTGAGCCAGTAAAAAAATAGTTTCGTGCTGCGCTTCGTCCAACCCTTTTGTTTTAGCTTTTATATGGATATCTAATGCTTCTTCGTTTTTTAAAATAGCAAGCACAAATCCATTTTCACCAGGTGCGGGTAAGGGCCAGACTTTATGTGTACCATTTTCGAATGTAACTTCTGCCTTATATATGTTGCCTTTTACCGGGGTAAAAGAAAAAAGGCCCATGCCATTATGAATACTTTTAATGGTTGATATTTCCTCTCCGGAATTATCAACGATGCGGCCACTGACTGCTTTTCCCTGTCCCAAAGCGTTCGTAGCTTTGAAGGCTATTTTGCTTTCAACACCATAAATCATGGTGCCCCCTTCCGGGAAAAAACCAAACTGGAATTCTTCTTTTTTAAGGTTAAGGTTTCTGTTAAAGCGACGGTTTCTTCTGCGATCACCCCACCGGATATAATTAGCTTCATCAGGGTTATGCAGGTACAGGTTTTTGTAAAAAAAATATTCATCTTCGAAATTACGCATCCAGTTGGTATAGGCACGCAAAGTATAGTTGCCATCAGGCAGTGAGTCCGGCATACTTAGGTTACCGTATGCCGTTCCGTTATCAAGTTGTAAAACATTACGCCGTATATGGTTGCCACGGCTATTGATAAGCTCTACAATCAAATTACCGGAAAGTGTATCAAGCTTATGCGACATTGCATCAGTAACATAGGCTTTAAACCAGATGGTTTCATCAATATGGTAAGTGTCTTTATCGGTATGCAGATATACCTTTTGTCCCGGGAAATTAGTGCTGAAATAATCCAGGGTTTCTATAATGGTTTGGTTTTGAAATGAAAGGCTATCTGTCGAAAAAGAAACTTGTGCATAGAGAATGGACAGCAATGCGATAATAAAGGAAATAGCTGCTTTTCGTGTTAGCATAAGAAGATCTTTTCAAGTACATAAACCGACAATACAGCATAAATTGTAATACTGTTTTGAATTAATTGTCTTTATATAATTAACCTGTTAAGGTAATGATTATTTGAATATTATTAATGATTTTAACTTTTTTAGCAAAGATACCGATAGGATGTTTCGTTCCACAATTATTTGATTTAAACCTCCTTATCTGATATTATGCTTATAAAACTTTTTATTACTAAGTATTTGGTGATGGGTAACTATTATCGTAATTTTGCGTTGATTATATAAACAGAAAAATTTCTTTAATCAATCAAAAAGCGCACGAAAAATGAAAAAATTGTTACTGCCTCTGATTCTATTTATGATAACCGGAGGTTTACTCTCAGGTTCAAACTGTCAAATCGCAGAACTATCTGCTACAGTATTCAGCATTAAATCAGCCGAAGTTGAGGTGTATTACTTTCACCGCAACCGCCGCTGTGGCCCCTGCCGTACCATTGAAGATCTTACCAAAAAAACAATGGAAACGTATTACAGCCAGGAGATGCAAAATGGGGAGGTAATTTTTCATATTGTTAATGTTGAGCAGGAAGAAAACCGCCAAGTTGCGCGGAAGTTCAGTGTAGTTAGCACTGCTTTGTTCATGAATGTAAAAAATGGAACGGAAGAAAAGGCAACAAATCTTACCGGGTTTGCCTATCGGTATGCAAGAAATGAAGAAGCTTATCTGAGTGAGTTAAAGAAACAGATTGATGCTGCATTGGGCAGATAATCGATTTCATATTTTACTGACAGGTAAATACCGTGGAATGTGCAGATATTAATCAGTAAATTACGCCAAAATCGTGAAAGGTTTATAGATAACTTTGGGGTGATTTTTTCCTATTCGCATTTAAATCAACAAATAACTTTTATTCACCTGATTGTAATACTTAAATATTTTACGTTATGATTAAGTTGCATATAAGAAGGATTGTTGTTTTTACATTTTGTCTGCTTCTGAGTGCAGGTCTTTTTTCACAAGAGAGAAAGGGCGCAAAACTTAAGTTTGAAAAAGAAATGGAGCTCCTGGATACACTCTATATCCATGAACTGGAAACCCAGAAGCTTGAGATTGAATTCGAAAATGATGGTGATGAACCTCTGATCCTTTCATACGTGCGTGGTTGCTGCGGCACACGTATAAAAAGCTGGACAAAAGAACCTGTTATGCCAGGAGAGAAAGGAAAAATAGAAATTGAGTTTCGGCTGGCACCCCGTCCGCACAGAATCAGCAGAACGGTAAGTGTAATGTCAAATGATCCTGAGGGAATGAAAGTGTACCGGATTTCAGGTGAAGTTGCTGAGCAGGCTGCCGAAGAACCTTTTGGGTCTAATATCAACAAAGGTGCTGCACCCAGGGTAAGATAAAAAGCTAATTGCC
>SLOJ01000013.1 GCA_007132585.1 Bacteroidales bacterium
GACTGGATAGAGATTTATAATCCAGGCAATTCCGGTATTGACCTTGAAGGCTACGGATTGTCAGATAATATTTCCGAACCGTTCAGGTGGGCTTTCCCTGCTGTGAATCTTGCTCCCGGGGAATTTTTACTTATCTGGGCATCAGGCAAGGACCGCAGAATGCCAGGGGAGCCTCTACATACCAACTTTTCCATTAGTAATGAAGGTGAAGAACTTTTGCTCAGTAACAGCAACGGTATGTTGATCAATTTCATTCCGGCCACACCTTTGCTGGCCGACATAAGCTACGGCAGGTACCCCGACGGCAGCCCCCACTGGTATTATTACCAGGACCCCACTCCGGGATACAGCAACACCTCTCAAACTTTTGACCAGATCCTTTCGCCCCCGGTCTTTTCACATTCAGGCGGGTTTTATACAAATGATTTTCAACTTACCATTGCTGCTGCCGAAAATGATTCGGAGATAATTTACACCCTTGACGGATCTGAACCTGATATTGATAATATTTCCGGAAGAACCTATCCATACAAAAACATTTATCCGCAAAACCCCGGAGATCCTTTTGGTGAGTTTCTTACAGGCACATATCTAAGCCAAAATTATGTTGACGCCCCCATTAATATTTACGACCGCTCAGCGGGAGCAGACAGCATGACCCATAAGGCATCTGCCTTTTTAAATTTTCCTTATTATTTTCCCGATGATCATGTATATAAAGGAATAGTTATAAGAGCAAAAGCTTACCGCCCGGGATCCATCTCCAGTCCTGTGAGAACAGAAGTGTATTTTGTTAATCCACTTGGAAGAGAAAGATTTTCGTTGCCAGTGATACATATAAGTACCAATGCAAATCATTTTTTTGATTATTACGATGGTATATACAACCCAGGCATTGATTTCGATACCTGGCGCCTGAATAATCCTGATGCCAACGTAACAGGTGGAAGACCTTCCAATTATCACCGAAGAGGCGATGAAGCCGAATTTCCTGCACATTTTACCTACTTTGAACCGGGGCAAAGCTTTCCCACCCTCAGCCAGAATATTGGTTTTCGCATTCATGGAGGCTGGAGCAGAGCATTCCCCATGAAAAGTATGCGGATTTATGCTCGGGGAAGATATGGCCCATCAGAGCTTAACCATCCTTTTTTTACTGATCAGGATTACAGCTCCTATCGTCGTATATTGCTCCGAAATTCAGGCAATGATTGGTCATTTAGTCTTTTCCGCGATGCTCTGATCCAGAGGGTAGTGAGACATCTTAATTTCGAAACACTGGCATCCAGGCCATCTGTTTTGCTTGTAAACGGCGAATACTGGGGTATTCATAATATCCGTGAAAGGTATGATAAGCATTACCTGGAAAGAGTTTTTGGCGTTAACCCAAATAAAATTGATTACCTGGAATTTGATGCTGTAGCTAAAGAAGGTGATAATATCCACTACCTCGAAACTCTTCAGTATATTCAAAATAACGACATTACTCAAAACGAGCACTACGGGCATATTCTTACCAGGATTGATACCAAGAATTATATTGATTACCAGATAGCCAATATTTATGCCGCAAATACCGATTGGCCAGGCAACAATATTGATTACTGGCGAAAAAGAACCAATACCTATATTCCAAACAGTCCTTATGGACACGACGGGCGCTGGCGATGGCTTGCCTTTGATATGGATTTTGGTTTTGCTTTTATTCATGGAACACCATCATCCACCCACAATACCCTTTCATTTGCAACAGAAGCAGGGAATACTGACTGGCCCAATCCCGATTGGTCTACCTTTTTGTTAAGAAATCTGCTGCAAAATGACACTTTCAGGCTTCAGTTCATCAACCGGTTTGCCGATCTCATTAATACTGCCTTTTTACCCGACAGGATTAACAACCTGATCACTGAATTTCAGGAAAGAAATCAGCCGGAAATGCCCGAACATATACACCGCTGGAAAAACCCGGAGAGTATGAGTGCCTGGAATTTTGAAATCAACAGGATGCGGCACTTTGTGAACACAAGACCTGAAAGGCAAAGAAATCATATACTTGACTTCTTTGGCCTGGAAGAGAGTGTTGTGCTTACGGTCAATGTATATGATTCACAACAGGGTTTTATCAGAATCAATACTATAGATATCAATTACGAAACCCCGGGTGTTTCAGAAAATCCCTACCCCTGGACCGGTATATATTTTCAGGGTGTGCCCATTACAATTAAAGCAATCGGATACGATGAATACGAATTCAGCCACTGGGAAGGCACAGACCAGCAAACAGAAACCATAACCGGTGATCCTTCTGAATTTGAAATGGTTACAGCATTCTTTAAACCCAAAGAAGACAACGGAGATGATGAAGAACCCGAATACAGAGATTTGATCCATTACTGGTATTTTACGACCAGCCTGCCCAATGACCAGCCCCTGGAAGCAATTGAACCACATTTTTCTCTCAATGAAGAAGCGATACTAAGCTTTCAATCTGCAGTTGAAGGGTACCCCTTTCAACCTGGCAGTCCATTCTGGAGAAAAGCATCAATGGAGCGCCGGAATGCACCTACAGAAATAAACTACAGGACTGAAGGAAACAATTTTACACCGTATGATGAAGAAATAATGAGAGGCATTCAAATACGACAACCTTTTTCCGGCGATGCGGGTGAGAACACATTGATTTTTCA
>SLOJ01000172.1 GCA_007132585.1 Bacteroidales bacterium
GAATGCTTCAATTTTGGGAAACACAAGGGTAAAACCGTTGAAGACGTGTTCAAAAAAGATCCGCATTATTATGACTGGATAATGAATGCCGACTTTCCGCTATCAACAAAGAACGTAATTAAAGAGATCCGCTTCAGGGCATTGGAAAACTCAAATATGATCATCAAAAAACAGTAGTAAAGTCAACAGAGCACTGATTTAAATATCTTTTCCTAAACAAGGCTTTTAGAATTTACATTAAACCAATGAAAATCATCTGTATAGGACGAAATTATGTTGAGCACGCCCAGGAGCTCAATAACCCTGTACCTGCCGATCCGGTATTTTTTATAAAGCCGGAAACAGCACTCATCAGGGCAGGTATGCCGTTTTTTTATCCCGATTTTTCAAATGATATACATTATGAAGTGGAGCTGGTACTTCATATTTGTAAAGTGGGAAAGCATATACAGGAAAAATTTGCGCACACCTATTATGATAAGATTGGCATAGGCATTGATTTTACCGCCCGTGATGTGCAAAAAATATGCAAAGAGAAAGGGTTGCCCTGGGAAGTAGCCAAAGCATTTGACGGTTCGGCCCCTGTAAGTAAATTTCTGCCAAAGGAAGAGTTTGCCGATCTTTATGATATCAATTTCTCTCTTGCTAAAAATGATCAGCTGGTTCAGCAGGGAAACTCAGGTATGATGATTTTTAATTTTGAAAAAATCATAGCCTATGTATCACGCTTTGTTACCTTAAAAATGGGAGATTTTATTTTCACAGGAACACCGGCTGGTGTTGGTTCAGTAGTTAAAGAAGATAACCTGAAAGCATTTATCGGTGATAAAAGAATGCTGGATATCAAAATTAAATAAAACTAATCTGCAAATATTTCATATAACTCTATTTCTTGAATGATGGGTAAAGTTCCTTTAAGTTTTTATCATAATCCTGATACGCTCGGACTCGCTGAAAGGCTTTTAGGTAAACTTTTATTCACCAAAACAGATAATAACCAAATTTGTGCCGGTATTATCAGCGAAACCGAAGCGTATCTGGGTGCCGGCGACAAGGCATCGCATGCCTGGAATAACCGAAAAACAACACGAACCCAAACAATGTTCCTGCAGGGCGGAGTAGCTTACGTATACCTTTGTTACGGAATCCACCATCTATTCAACATTGTTACCCATAAAGATGGAATACCTCATGCCATATTAATCAGAGGCGTTATACCTGCAATAGGTAAAGATATTATGCAGCAGAGAAATGGTAAAACACTCCCTTTTCATCTTAACGGCCCCGGCAAACTCACAAAGGCATTGGGTATCCATACCCGCCATGACCGAACAGCTCTTGATGGCGATACCATTTGGCTGGAGGACAGAAACATCAATATTCCCCGGGAGAATATAATCGTTGGTCCGCGGATCGGAGTTGATTATGCAGGAGTTGATGCAGCTCTACCCTACCGTTTTCGCATAAGTGACCCCTTGAGTTTCAAAAACAAATTGCTTTAGCACTTCCGGCTTTTTTGTTTAACAATGTTTTCAGCTAAAGTGATTACTTTTGCAATCATTTTCAGGTTATGGCTTTTCCCCGTAACTGTATAAAACAAACAAAATATCATGTCAGAAAAGACAAAAATAGTATTACGGTCAGGGAAGGATGATGCTTTAAAAAGATTTCATCCATGGGTATTCAGTGGGGCAATAAAAAAGATCTATGGCCCGGTACATGACGGAAGCCTTGTTGAAGTTTTTTCCAATAAAGATGAATATCTTGGATCAGGCTTGTATCAGGATGCATCAATCGCGGTGCGAATTATGGCATTTGCACCCGACAGGCCGGAATTGCTGAATAATGATTTCTGGTATAAAAAACTGTTGAATGCCTGGCAATTGCGTGAATCAACAGGACTTACTGAAAATAAGAACACCAATGTATACAGACTTGTGCATGGTGAAGGAGACCACCTGCCCGGTCTCATTATAGACCATTACAATGGTAACCTTGTAATACAGGCACATGCTATTGGTATTCACAATTACCGAAATGAAATTGCTGAAGGTCTGAGAAAAATCTACGGGAAAAATTTGAAAAGCATTTACTATAAGAGCAAGGACACGCTACCGGGCAATTTTGCCCAGTCAAATGAAGTGGAGGGTTTTCTGTTTGGGGATGCTTCGAGTGATATTGTACTGGAATATGGTCATAGGTTTGAAGTGGATTTTGTTCACGGACAAAAGACCGGTTTTTTCATTGACCAACGTGAGAACAGAAAGCTTTTGGCAGAATATACAAAGAACAGAACAGTGCTTAATACGTTTTGTTATTCGGGCGGGTTTTCAGTATATGCCCTGGGTGCAGGTGCAAGTTTTGTTGAATCGCTTGATAGTTCAGGCAAAGCATTGGAACTGGCAGAAAAAAATGTACAATTAAATTTTCATCAAACTAATAATCATACTGTTATCCAGGCAGATGCTGTACAGTTTATCCGTGAAAATAAGAAAGCCTATGATGTAATTATTCTTGACCCGCCTGCTTTTGCAAAACACACCAATGTTAGGCATAACGCTGTGCAAGGCTATAAAAGACTCAATGCTGAAGCCATTCGTCAGATATCTCCGGGTGGAGTTTTATTTACCTTCAGTTGTTCGCAGGTTGTGAATATGAATTTGTTTAAATCAACAGTTATAGCTGCAGCTATTCAGGCAGGGAGGCAGGCCAGAGTACTTCATCAGATGACACAACCGCATGATCATCCCGTTAATGCATTTCATCCTGAAGGGGAATACCTGAAAGGTTTGGTCTTATATATCGATTAACAGTATTACATCAGTAAGATGATGAATAATAAACATTTCACATATCGCGATATCTGGAAGATCTCCTACCCTATCATCATTGGCCTGGTGGCACAAAACATCATGCTGGTTATTGATACAGCTTTTTTAGGTCGCGTTTCTGAAATTACTCTTGGGGCAGCTGCTATTGGGGGTGTGTTTTACCTTACCGTGGTAATGCTTGCAACCGGCTTTTCTGTGGGAACACAGATCATGATAGGCAGACGAAACGGCGAAGGGCGTTATCATGCAATCGGTAATGTATTTGATCTTGCACAGGGAGTACTTGTTACTATGGCGATTGTTGTATGGGTTTTATTGCATTTTGCTGCACCTCCACTTTTAGAAAGAATTATCAGCTCACCTGCCATTCTTGAAGAGAGCCTTGTATTTCTGAACTTTCGCAAATACGGTCTTCTTTTTGGATTTGTGGTGTTGGGGTTTAATGCTCTTTATATTGGAAACACAAAAACAATGGTGTTATCCTTAAGTACCTTTGTAATGGCTTTTTTCAATATTGTTCTGGATTACCTGCTCATTTTTGGTAATTACGGTTTCCCCGAGATGGGTATTGCTGGTGCCGCGCTTGCCACAAATATTGCTGAATTATTCACCTTCCTTTTTTACATCAGCTGGGCATATTTCAACAGCGACTATAAAAAATTTCTGCTTTTTCAAAGATTTTTACCCGACAGGAAACTCTTGAGAACGTTGCTGAATCTTTCAGTACCGGTTATGTTTCAATATTTCTTTTCTTTTTCAGCCTGGTTTGTTTTCTTCCTTATTATTGAACAAATTGGTGAAACAGCACTTGCCGCTTCCAATATTACACGTAGTATTTACATGGTTTTAATGATACCGGTTTGGGGATTAAGTGCTTCAGTAAATACCCTGGTTAGCAATACTATTGGCCGCAATCAGCATGACAGGGTAATTCCATTAATACTACGGGTTTTACTGGCAGGTATCGTTATCAATATTTTACTTGTACAGGTTTTAATTTTCTTTCCCGACCCGATTATACGTTTTTATACTGATAGCCAATCGCTTACAGAAGCAACCAAACCCCTTCTCAGGGTCATCGCTTTTGCACTAATTGCTTTTTCAGCAGGTATGATCCTTTTTAATGGGCTTTCTGGAACGGGAAAGACCATGCTAGCCCTTAAACTTGAGATCCTATCTATCATTTTCTATCTGCTTACTACGCTTATTCTTGCCCTTGGTTTCAAAGCACCGGCGCATGTAGTATGGACAGTAGAAATAGTGTATTTTTCCGTAATGGGGCTACTGGCTTTTATAGCACTTAAAAAAGCAAACTGGCGAGAGATCAATATTTAATTGATTTAAAACAGGTGAATTTTAATTCTCAATTACTGTTAACACGGAGATTAAAATGTAAAAATTTATGTAGGTTTGCGCATATTTATAAGGCAAACAGATCGGGCTGTGACAATAACCTTTTCGGGGAAAAATCGTATAAAAATTAAGTTCTTCATAGCCTGATCAATTTTCCCATTATATATTATAGAACTTTTTACTGTTACAGAATTTAATTTTGATTGCACCAATGAAATTTTTTCAAATACTCACTGTTTTCTTCGTTTTACTTAATGTATCATTTACACCCTCCGCTTCTCCTGATAATTTTGAATTTTCTGAAAGCTTTGCGGGCCAGTCTTTTGATCCACCACTAAATTATTCTACTCCCTGGGTTGATTCTGTTTTTTATTCTCTTACACCCGAGCAACGTATTGCCCAGTTATTTATCATAGAAGTACAAAGTAACCAGAATCGCAGATATTACGAGCGAACCGGTCGCTTGCTTGCTGATTACAACATTGGAGGCGTGATATTTTTCAGTGGCGGACCTAAAACCCAACTCAGACTCACAAATGCCTGGCAGCGACAAATGCAAACTCCCATGTTTGTTTCCATGGATGCTGAATGGGGCCTGGCGATGCGTTTAGACAGTACATTGAGCTTTCCCCGGCAAATCACACTGGGTGCCATTACCAATGAAAGGCTTATATACGAACTGGGACTTGAAATGGGCTGGCAAAGCACACGTATGGGCATCCATATGAATTTTTCTCCGGTGATTGATGTCAATTCTGACCCGCGCAACCCTGTCATAAACTCAAGATCGTTTGGTGAATGTCGTTACAATGTTTCCCGTAAGGGAATTGCCATGATGTATGGCATGCAGGACGCAGGCATCATTTCAAGTGCCAAACACTTCCCCGGCCATGGCGATACAGATATTGATTCTCACTTTTCACTTCCTTTGCTTCAAAATTCCAGGGAGGAAATGGACTCAGTGCACCTTTTTCCCTTTCAAAAACTTATTGATCAGGGATTGCTATCTGTAATGGTAGCACATTTAAACATACCTGTTCTTGATCAAACTCCGGGAATTCCTTCCAGCCTTTCACATGCTATGATCACCAAACTGCTGCAACAGCAAATGGGTTTCAGAGGACTTATTATTACTGACGCACTTAATATGAAAGGGGTATCAGATTTTTATCCATCCGGTGAACTGGAAGTACAGGCATTGCTTGCCGGTAACGATATCCTGCTCATGCCTGACGATGTTACCAAAGCCATTAACAGTATTACCAAAGCTGTGGAAGAAGGCAGAATACTACAGGAATATCTGGATCAGAAAGTAAGAAAAGTATTGTATTTCAAAGAACTTGCCGGGTTAAACAATTACAGGCCCCTGCCCTTACGCAACCTTTATAACGACCTGAATGCAAAAAGATTTCAAAAAATCAACAAACGACTTGCTGAAGCAGCCATTACACTTATTCATAATCAGGATGATATAATTCCCCTAAAAAGACTTGATACACTGCGTATTGCAACATTATCTATAGGATCTTCAACAGAAAATCCTTTTCAAACCATGCTTGCAAATTATGCAGATGTAAGCATGTATAGGGTCAGCAAGAACCATAACAGCCAGCAAGCAGATCAGATTATTCAGCAGTTATCAGCATATAACATGGTGATCGTTTCTTTGCAAAACAACAGTATGTTCCCTGGACGAAACTATGGCATCAGGGCGACAAATATTGATTTGATAAATAAACTGTCATCGGTAAACAATGTAGTACTGAATATCTTCGCCAGTCCGTACAGTCTTCAGAGTTTTGGTGATGATTTGCTGAAAACAAAGGCAGTAGTTGTATCCTATCAAGACGGACGCGACTTTGAACATGCATCGGCACAGGTAATTTTCGGGGCATTATCTGCCCGTGGTAAACTGCCGGTTTCTGTTATTCCCCATTTCCCGATTTATACTGGAATACAAACCAGAGGTGGGCAAAGAATAAGATTTACCGAACCTGAAGAAGTAGGCATAAATTCAGAAATGCTTAAAAGAGTGGATAGCATTGCCCTTATGGGTATTGATAAGAATGTTTTCCCTGGATGCCAGATTGCTGTTATTAAAGATGGTGCAATGATTTATAACCGTTCATTCGGATATCATTCTTATGACAGTATTACCCCTGTTAAGAACTCTGATCTTTACGATCTTGCATCTCTTACAAAAATAATCGCCACTACATCAGCAATCATGAGGCTGAAAGATGAAGGAAAGCTGGATATTGACAGCCCATTGGGAATCTATTTACCCATTACGCTCAGGACAAACAAAGAGAATCTGAAAATAAGGGAGGTACTGGCACACCAGGCCCGATTGCGCTCATGGATACCCTTCTTTTTATCTACCTTAAACGAAGGTAAACCGGATCCACTGGTTTTCAGCAATACCAGATCTGTTAACTACCCTGTTAAAGTAGCTGAAAATTTATATTTGAATCAAAGCTATCGCGATACCATATTTAATGTGCTTTTGGAGTCAGAATTGCTGAGCCGGAGAAGATACATTTATTCAGACCTGGGTTTTATCCTTTTTGCTGAAATGATTGAAAATTTAACCGGGTTAAGCATTGACCAATATACTGAAAAAAATTTTTTCAGGCCTATGGGTCTAAAAACCATGACCTATAACCCCAGGGATAAATTTAGTATTGAAAGGCTAATCCCCACGGAGAATGACACGTTGTTCCGCAAACAAAATATCCGGGGATTTGTGCACGACCCTGCTGCTGCAATGCTTGGAGGGGTTTCGGGTCATGCGGGTTTATTTGCAAATGCCTCCGATGTTGCTGTTTTTATGCAAATGCTTTTGCAGGAAGGGAGCTATGGTGGAATTCGATTTATAAGCCCTGAAACGATTGCTGAATTTACCACAACTCAATTTGCAGGAAATAAAAACCGGCGTGCACTGGGTTTTGACAAGCCCAACATCCGACCGGCTGATACCAATCCCGCTGCAGAAAGTGCTTCCATTCTCAGCTATGGGCATTCAGGCTTTACAGGTACATACACCTGGGTAGATCCGAAAGAAAATCTGGTGTATGTTTTTCTTTCAAACCGTGTGCACCCCGACGCTTCCAACAGAAAAATATCTGAACTTAACATCAGATCTGATATTCATCAGGCTATATATGATGCTATTTTTATGCAAAGGTTTATGTTTAATACCCGCCTGCCCTGAAAGTTTAACCTTTACATTTTAACTGTCAGTAATCATGTTTGAAAATATAAATATTATTGAATGGATCGGATATGTGGGATCAGTAATTATAGCTATCTCGCTTACAATGAGCTCAATAATACGTTTACGTTGGTTTAATCTGCTGGGTGCATCCATTTTTTCAACCTATGGATTCATCATTGGCTCAATGCCGGTTGCATTTCTTAACCTTTTCATTACACTCATTAATATCTTTTATCTCACAAAAATATATTCTACAAAAGATTATTTTAAAATTCTTCATATTAGAAAAGAGAACAGATATCTTGAATATTTTCTGGACTTTTATGCAAAGGATATCAATAAATTCTTTCCCCGATTCTGCGATAAATTTAAGAATCATTTATACGATAATGAGAACCTTTTGTGTATTCTTGTTATTAGAAATGCAAATGTTGCAGGTCTTTTTATCGGACGAAAGATCAGTGATGACGAAATGATTGTAGAAATTGATTTTGCCGTACCTGAATATCGCGATTTTAAAACCGGGAATTATGTTTACAGGCAAAGTCAGGACCATTTTAGAGAATTGGGGATAAAAAAGCTCATTTCCAGATCTTCCATAAAAAAACACCAGCATTACCTAAGCAAAATGGGTTTCACTGAAAAGCTTAACAATAAAAACGAAATTGTGTGGGTTAAAGAACTTGAAAATAAATCATAATTTTACATGTAAAAAGATGAACAGAACATCCAGATCAGTGATTATGTGGCTCCTGGCATTACTGATTACACTGGCAACAGTAATTTATCAACGTATGACAGGCCCTACACATCCGGTAAGAGGAAAGGCAACCATAGAAAATGAAGACATCAGCTATCGTTTAATCCGTTCATATGCACAACCTGAAGATGCACCTGTTAAGGTAAAAGTTGAGAACCGTGACATCAGCGGAAGCTTTATTTACAAACGTACTCCCAGTTATGATGAATGGACCCGCGAAGATATGGTAAGGGAGGGTGATTATCTTATTGCATATATTCCGCAACAACCTCCTGCAGGTAAAGTAATGTATCAGATTACACTGCAAAATGATGAAGAAAGGGTCAAGCTTACAGAGAACCCAATAACTATAAGATTCAGGGGCGATGTCCCTGCCTGGGCATTTATTCCGCACATTATAATAATTTTTATTGCCATGCTGCTTAGTACGCGTGCCGGAATAGCTGCTATTTTGAAGGAAAGAACTTACTCACTTACACTCTGGACCCTGATCACTCTTATCGTTGGAGGACTAATTTTTGGACCCATCATGCAAAAATATGCTTTTGGAGAATGGTGGACCGGATGGCCGATGGGGACTGATCTTACGGATAATAAAACTGCCATTGCTTTTCTTTTCTGGGCTTATGCTCTGGTAAAAGTATACAAGAATAAATATCACCGGGGATGGGTATTTGCTGCAGCTGTAATTACGCTTATTATATTCCTTATTCCTCACTCTATGCTTGGATCTGAAATAGACTGGACCCAGGAAACGATACCTTAAAGATAAAATCAGGGATAAAAAAAATGTCTGTCTTAAAAAGCCTGGATTAACTGAACTCTGAGCCTGTCGAAGCGCTGATCTGACTAATATTCTGCAGTGGTTTTGACAAGCTCAGCGACCAAAAAGCTTTTTTGTAACAACCCCTTTTTTATTTTGCTATTGCCTGCCGTGGCATTGCTTGTATTTTTTGCCACTACCGCATGGGCAGGGCTCATTCCTACCCACCTTCTTTTCAACCCTTACAGGCTCTGCTTTGCCCCGTTTATCTCTTCCTGGCAAATCACTGCGACCGGCACTTAATTTACTCATATCGGTTCGCCCGGGAGCTTCTGCGGCTTTAACCTGTGATGGGTCTTTCACAGGGAGTTGTGCTTTAAGCAGGAATGAAATAATATCTTTATTAACCTTTTGAATCATAAGCTTAAAAAGCTCAAATGACTCAAACTTGTAAATCAGTAACGGATCTTTCTGCTCGTAGGCAGCACCCTGCACTGATTGTTTCAGATCATCCATTTCGCGCAGGTGATCCTTCCAGGAATTATCAATAATGGCAAGAGTAATTCCTTTTTCAATAGATAATGTTACTTCACGTCCTTCCGATTCGAAAGATTTTTTAAGATTTGTAAGCACATTCATGGTTTTCATGCCATCGGTAACAGGTATGGCAATATTTTCATACCGCTCACCGGCATTTTCATAAACATCCTTAATCACCGGAAAGGCAAGTTGGGCAAGATTTTGATTTTTCTCGCGATAGCGTCCTGAAGCCTGCTCAAAGAGATCATCGGCCAGTTTAACAGATTTTGTATCAAAGAAAGAACTTTCATCAAAGGGTATCTCTATTCCCAGGTTTCGGTATACTTCCATTTTGAAACCTTCAAAATCTGTATTATCCTGGTATTCAACAATCATTTGTTCACACACATCATACAGCATATTCGACAAATCAACGGCAAGCCTTTCGCCAAACAAAGCATTGCGACGTTTTTTGTAGATAACTTCACGTTGGGCGTTCATTACATCATCATACTCAAGCAGTCTTTTCCGTATGCCAAAGTTGTTTTCTTCCACTTTTTTCTGCGCCCTCTCAATGGAATTTGTGATCATGGAATGTTGAATCACTTCGCCTTCCTGCAGTCCAAGCCTGTCCATAATACGGCTTATTCGATCCGAACCGAAAACCCGCATCAGGTCATCTTCAAGAGAAACAAAAAACTGTGATGAACCGGGGTCTCCCTGTCGTCCTGCCCTACCACGTAACTGACGGTCAACACGACGCGATTCATGCCGTTCAGTTCCTACGATTGCCAAACCACCTGCTTCTTTTACGCCGGGCCCGAGTTTGATGTCGGTACCCCTACCAGCCATGTTGGTAGCAATGGTAACTGCACCGGGCCTGCCAGCTTCTGCAACTACCTGTGCTTCGCGCTGGTGCTGCTTGGCATTAAGAATATTATGTTTAATCTTACGCATGTTGAGCATCTTGCTCAACAACTCAGAAATTTCAACAGAGGTAGTACCAACCAGTACCGGTCGCCCATTACCAACAAGGGTTCCAATCTCATCAATAACCGAGTTGTACTTCTCTCTTTTGGTTTTATAAACCATATCCTCATGGTCTTCCCTGACTATGGGTTTATTTGTGGGAATTACTACAACATCCAGTTTATAGATATTCCA
>SLOJ01000227.1 GCA_007132585.1 Bacteroidales bacterium
ATCATTGAATTCCATATCGCTGATCCACAGGTCGGGATATTCGGTAAAAGTACTTTTCCTCCAAAGGAAAATATCATCTTCTTTTGCTTTCTGCAGCTGAGTAAACCGAGCATCATCGGTCATAAGGGCCCGAAGTTCCAGACTTTTCATATCGAGCCGGTAATAGCCATCCTGCTTATTACCCACATCGAAAGCGCTCAGATAAATAATATCATCAGGAATGTGATATTCATCCGGATTCAGATTCTGATAGCGGAACCGGATCTGGTTTTCACGTCCATAGCCCCCGGTAATGTTTACGGGCTGATTCCTGCCTCGGGGATCAAACTTCCAGATGTCATAGCGATCATATATCAGAACATACTCATCATCTTTACCCCACCCGGCAATACCCCAGGGCCTTGCAAAACGCGGGATATCATTGTCCTCATTATAAAAAGGTACATCAAGTTCATTGGTAAGAATGCGATGGGCGTCATCTCTGACAGAATAAGAAAACCATGCTTCTGATTCAGGATCATAATATAAAATATAATTTCCTTCTACGGAAAAATGCACATTTGCTTCTGCTCTTTCCAAAATTTGTTTCCTTTGGCCGGTATTAACATCTACAACATAAATATCGCGACCGGCGCCGCCCAACCATGAAATTTCCTTCTGGTAAGGAATATTGGATGACCCCATAAAATAATCGGCATTCCCATAGCGATCTTTTGAAATACCAGGCATGTCTTCTCCGGCAAGAGGAACCATATTGCCGTTCCGCAGATGAAATACTGCATCGTACGATCGTCTTTGTTCTCGACGAAGATTAACCTTTTGCTGGCTTTGCAGCAGAGGATCCTGCCAGTGCCAGATATCGAGTTTGTATTTTTCTTCATCCAGCAGTGTATCTTCTTTTTCTTCTTCGGGTTTGGGTGCAACACCAAAAAACACTCTGCGTCCGTCATCTGAAAAGGATAGTGACTGGTGTTCGCTTACGGCAAAACCCTCAGGCATATTTTCGTTATCATAACTGATTTTATGTGTTCGTGCCCTGCGCCCGCTCTGATGTACAAAAAAATCATATACTTTTACATCGGTAGTATCAGCACTGAAAAGCCATGAATAAAGTTCACCGGTTTTGTTTACACTTAACTGTTTAAAGTCGCCTTCAGCTGAATCCAGCAAATTCAATGATTCAGATTCCGTGTCGAAAACAAAGAGCTTTTTGATCTCAAGGGTATCATTCTCATTTTTTTCTTCCTGAAGAAAAATCACAGATTTTCCGTTTTCCGAAATTTGATAAACTTCTACATAATTAAAAACATGTTTTTTGCCTGAAACCGGATTTTTAACTACGAGTTGCTTCAGCTTTTCGGTTTTGGGTTCTTTCTCTTTTTCTTCATCTTCCTCTCCTGGTTCGGGAACATGCGGAGGAATGGTATCCTGAAGGGTTTCCTCATCTTCTTCCAGTTCTTCTATTATCCTTGTAAAATCAATAGCAAAGGCCAACCAGTCAGAAGATTCTTTGGGCAAACGATATGAGATTATATCTTCATATTTAATAAGTTGCTGCGACGACATCACAAAAATACCCAGTGAATCTTTGGGCATTTCATCTCTCTTTTTTTTCTCAACCTTTGCCTGTCTTACAACATCCTGCTGAGGTTCAATATGGAAAACGGCAAATCCGCTCCCCGGTGCAAATGCAGCACGTGCACCTCGGGGAACAACAGTTTGTTGAATGTTGCTACGATTCATGATAAATAAATCTCCATCCTGCCGCTGTGGATTAACTAAATACAGCACATGTTCGCCATCTGTTGAAATTTCGATCCCGGAAAGGGTTTTCCAGTGATCATAATCATCGTGTGAAAGTTTTTTCTTTTCCTGTGCCACGGATTGAAATTGCAGCAATGCTATGCACAGGATAGCCGTGGTCAAATATCGCATAATATGTGAGTTAAAATAACAGTAAATAAATTTTGGGTCCGAAAATACAGAAATTAAGTAAAACAGAGTTCTTAAAAAGCTGCTAACGGGGAGTTTTTAATCTTCTTATTTACTAAAAAATCATAAAAAAAGTCCCACAACCGCGGGACCCTTAATCCTATCAATCCTGAAAAATCAGCGTCACTTGTGCTGAGCTTGTCGAAGTATCGGCGTTCCATAGTAATTTATGGCAAGCTATTTTTAAAAGCCTGATATCTTTCCGCATGTCTTGCACCTTCTTTTCCTCCCAGTGCCTGATGGTGCTCATAAATCTTCTCAATACGATCGCTCGGATGCGGGTGGGTACTGAAGTAAACCATCCAGTCCGATCCCTCCTCAAGCTCCATTTGCTCAAAGAAATAAGCCACACCCCGGGAATCGAGTTCCGACGGATAAATGTATTTAACAGCATATTCATCTGCTTCGTATTCATCTTCACGACTAAAAGCCAAAGCCTGCAAACCCAGTGCAAGATCAGTTGCAATTTCTGCTGCAAGCGATGGGTTATTGCCCAGGATCATGGAAAGTACTACCTGGTAGCCATAAATCTTTGTCATCCGGTTTGTTGTATGACGGCGATCACTGTGTGCAAACTCATGGGCCATCACTCCTGCAAAAGATGCCTCATCTTCAAGGTATTTGATCAATCCTGAATAATAAAAAGTATTACCACCAGGAAGCGCAAAAGCGTTCAATACATCCTGGTCGATAATAAAAACATCCCAGTCGAAACGATCACCATAACGCAGTTCACCAGATTGTTTTCCGGAAGCAATTACCTGATCACGAATTCGGCGCAGGTGCTGGTAGGCTTCCTGATTCTGGGCTTCATCAAGAATTGGGTATTCCGAAGGATTGGCAAGAATTTCTGCCGTTACTTCACGGCCCATCTGAATATCTTCATCAACCGCAAAAATATTTAATTTACCATCATCGCAGGATGAAAGAAAAAATAAACCCGTGAATGATAAAAGTAGAATTCCTGATCTGAAAAATGTCTTCATAATTATAGTATATTGGTATTTGCAGAATACTCTGTTTTCTAATGGCAAATTTAATCAAAAAAATTCTGAAAGGGCCTATTCTTCTGAGAATTCAATAAGCATCTTACGGTAAACATTAAACACATTTGATCGAGAAACAAAACCCACATAACGACCATCTTCCACCACGGGAAGGTTCCACTGGCCCGAATCACGAAATTTTTTCATAACCTGGTCCATGCTGTCAGTTAGTTCAACCTTTTTGGAGGGCACAACCATAAAATCATGAACTTTGAGTTGATCATATTTTCCCTTGTCAAACATGATTTCACGGACTTCATCCAGGGGAACGAGCCCTAAAAAGTGTTGATCTTTATCCAGCACGGGAAAAATGTTACGATTGGATTTTGCAATCACATCAACCAGCTCTCCGAGGGTTTGATCGGGAGTAACACTCAGGAAATTCGTTTCAACAACATGCTCAACCCTTAACAGGGTAAGAACTGCCTGATCCTTGTGGTGGGTAATAAGTTGTCCCTTTTCGGCCAGCTTTTTGGTATACAATGAATGGGGTTCAAAATACCTTACAGTAAGAAATGAGATTGAAGAAGTAATGATCAAAGGAACAAACAATTCATAACCACCGGTAATTTCAGCAATTAAAAATATGGCAGTAAGGGGAGCATGTATAACTCCTGCAATGAGACCTGCCATCCCAACGAGGGCAAAATTATACTCCGATATCTTTACCCAGTTGAACATGTTAACCAGTCTGGCAAAAATAAAACCTGTTATTCCACCCATAAACAGGCTTGGAGCAAACACTCCGCCAACACCGCCGCTTCCTGTTGTAAGTGATGTAGCAATGGCTTTAAAGATAAGAACAAGGAAGAGGAATCCGATGAAAAGATAACCGGTATCATCTAAAAACAATCCCCATATACTATCATTCAGAAGATCTTCCGGTTGTCCGGAAAGCATAGAACGCATAGTAATATAACCTTCACCAAAAAGGGGTGGAAATAAAAAGATCAGCACACCCAGAATACCCCCTCCAATTAGAACTCTTTTATAGGGCTTCTCAACTTTTTTAATGCGGGATTCCACCCTGGAATTCATCCATGTAAAGTAAAGGGAAACAGCGCCCGCAACAATACCCAGCAGAATATAAAACGGGAAATGACCAAATGTAAAAGGATCTTTAAGTGTAAAATAGAACTCTACCTGTTCGCCAAGGAATATTGACGAAAACAAAGTTGCAGTAACCGCAGCAATGAGTAATGGAATAATAGATGCCATGGTAAGATCGAGCATAAGCACTTCAAGGGCAAAAATAAGCCCTGCAATGGGTGCCTTAAAGATGGCTGCAATGGCAGCCGCTGCTCCACATCCCATAAGCAGGGTTGTGCGCTTAAAACCCAGCCTTGTCTTTTGGGCCACATTGCTGCCAATGGCTGCACCGGTAGCTACAATTGGAGCCTCCATTCCCACAGAACCTCCAAACCCGGCAGTAATAGTACAAGCTACCATGGACGACCACATGTTGTGCGCTTTCATTACCGCCTTATTGCGCGATATGGCATACAAAATTCGCGATACACCATGCCCTATATTGTCTTTAACGAAGGTGCGAACATAAAAAACGGTGATAAGTATTCCTATTACAGGAAACAAAAGGTACAGCAGGTTTTCTGAAGGTCGCATGCTTCTTACCCATGCTTCCACATAATGTACTGAGGTTTTCAGTAACACAGCAGCCATTGCGGCAACAATGCCAATTATGACACATAAAAACAAAATGAAGTGTTTATCATCAACATATCTGCTTCGCCACACAAGAAACCGATCCAGTAAATTCCGCTTTGCCATATTGTTACGCTAGCAAAATATTATATAATTTTTGTATATCATTTCTCCAATTCATTGGCAAATATCTTAAAAAAACTATAATTAAACACATATGCTGTAAACTAATTTATCTTTGTCATTTAATGGAAACAAAAATGAAAGATTTTTGCCCGCTATGCAGTGGTTTAGGAGAGATGTTCTATAATAAGCCTAAGCGCAAATATTATAAATGCACAAACTGTAACAGTCTTTTTGTTCCCTTTTCACTGCTTCCTGACCCCCAAAAAGAGAAAACCCGTTATTTGAATCATAACAATGATGTTAATGATCCGCGTTATCAAAATTTTGTAATGCCCGTTGTTAATGCCATAGAAAATGATTTTACCACAACTGCTTATGGGTTGGATTATGGAGCTGGAACCGGTCCGGTAATATCTAAACTATTGCATGATAAAGGTTATAAAATCATGCAATATGACCCTCTCTTCTTTCCTGACTGGAATTTACTTGAAAAAACTTATGATTATATTGTTTGCTGTGAAGTTGCAGAACATTTCTTCAAACCCAAACAAGAATTCTCCAGGTTAAAAAAACTTCTGAATCCTGGCGGGAAATTATATTGTAAAACAAGTATTTACGAAGACAAAATAGATTTCAACAACTGGAGGTATAAAAATGATCCTACACATGTTTTTATATATAGCAAGAAAACTATGGAATGGATCAAAGAAAAATTTGGCTTTTCAGAAATGAATATTCAGGAAGGTTTGATAATATTCAGCCTTTAGTCAAGCTTCCCTGACTTTTTAATTTTTCCACGTAATTAATAGAAAACCTCACCAGCTCCGGAAAAAACTCAGCAAAATCCTGTCCGAACTCCTTGTAATGCTTTTTAAGGTCGGTTACAGCCTCTTCCATTCCTGAGTTGAATGATGTGCGCCTTGACATACCCTCCATATGGCGTTGCAAACTTTTTAAATCAGCATAATTTACAAGCCAGTTAGAACCAATCATGATAGGAAGAATGAATTTGGCTCTGCTTGGAAGCATGATATAATTTCTGAGAAGTACATTGTATGCGTTTTCTACAAACGTTTCCAGGGGTTCATCGCTGTAGTACTTCCAGTTGATTGCAAGGAAATGATCATAATACATATCAACCACTACACCTGAATAGTGTCTGTATTTTTCACGAATACGATCTTTACTTCTTGCCACATATGGGTGAGAATCGGTAAATTCATCAATCTTACGGTGCAGTCTTATGCCCTTAACTACGTCAGGCGAATACTTTTCTATTTGCCGCCCTTTTACCATATCGGCAATAAAATTACCAAGGAGCAGATTCTCGTCTTTGCCGGAAAGATAGATGTGGGCTAGAAAATTCATTTTTTAATTACCACAGAGATTTAAAATCTCAGAGTTTTTTTTAGATTTTTTCTTGTTTTTTGTGTTCAGTCAAACACAATTTTAATTCAAACAAAAATATAATGAAATTATTACATGCAGATACGTTTTATTACCTGAATTAAAAAAAAATAATCATCTGCTAACTTACCAATATAATTAGTTAATTAAGAAGTATCTTTTTTTGACACACTCCCGGCCCCTCTCTACTAAGCTGGGAGGGGTGTTACTGCAGCGGATAAAAAAACTGAAAAAATGAGAAAGTTAGAAAATGGGAAAGTGGACAAGTAAGGGTGTAAATATCATTCGAACAGAATTATTCTGTTTATTTAAACCCATTCTAAAAGCCCGAAACTGTCCGATTATTCAGTGGCTATCAGATTATTTTTCTTAGTTTTGCAGCAACTTAAAATCCTTTTCAAAACACAAAAATGACTAAAAATATCACCCTATGCAAAAACAATTGTTATTAGGCGACGAAGCCATTGCCCAGGGGGCAATTGATGCCGGGCTGTCGGGCATTTATGCTTATCCTGGCACACCTTCCACTGAAATTACACAGTATGTAATTGACAGTAAGGAAGCTAAAGAAAAAGGTATTGTAGCTACCTGGACGGCCAACGAAAAAACATCGGCCGAAGCTGCACTGGGCGTGAGCTACGCAGGCAAGCGTGCCATGGTATGTATGAAACACGTTGGATTGAATGTTGCAGCCGATGCCTTCATAAATTCATCCATCACCGGCGCCAACGGAGGTATTATTTTCGTGGTAGCTGACGACCCCAGCATGCACTCTTCGCAAAACGAGCAGGACAGCCGGTTTTACGGTAAATTTGCCATGATTCCCATCCTGGAGCCTGCCGATCAGCAGGAAGCCTATGATATGGTGCATCATGCATTTGATCTGAGTGAAAAATACCAGATCCCTGTAATGTTGCGTATTACAACACGGCTTGCACATTCAAGGGCAGGTGTTGCACGAAAAACATCCAAAGAGCAAAACCAGCTTAAACTTCCTGACAATCTCAAGCAGTTTATTCTTCTGCCCGCAATTGCACGAAAGCAATACAAAACACTGCTTAACAACCAGCCACATTTTGAAAATGAAGCTGAAAATTCGCAGTTCAATATTTATACAGACGGCAAAAACAAAAGCATGGGTATTATAGCCTGCGGACTGGCTTATAATTACCTGATGGAGAATTATCCTGACCGCAATATCCCCTATCCTGTTCTGAAGGTTTCTCAATATCCCGCACCTAAAAAGCAGATTGAAAAACTCTACAATGAGTGCGAAAGTATTCTTGTTCTTGAGGAAGGTTATCCTCTTGTGGAGGAACTCCTCAGGGGAATGCTCAACCATGGCAAAGAAATTAAAGGACGCCTTGACGGTACCATTCCCCGTGATGGAGAGCTTAACCCGGTTATCGTAGGAACAGCGCTGGGCTTTAAAGCACCGGTAATAAGAGATATTCCTTCACTTGTTTCGGGCCGTCCGCCATCACTCTGCAAAGGCTGCCCGCATATCGACAGCTTTTTCGGATTGAATGAAGCACTTGAAAAATATGGAAAAGGGAGAGTTTTCTCCGATATCGGTTGTTATACTCTTGGAGCACTTGCACCCTACGATGCTATTAATACCTGTGTTGATATGGGCGCATCCATAACCATGGCCAAAGGGGCCGCTGATGCCGGACTTACTCCTTCCGTTGCGGTTATCGGCGATAGCACCTTCACCCACTCCGGCATTACCGGTTTGCTTGATGCCGTAAATGACAAATCCAATATTACCGTTGTAATTCTTGATAATGCCACCACTGGTATGACCGGAGGTCAGCCCTCCTCTGCCGTGGGTAAAATTGAAGACATTTGCAAAGGGATTGGCGTGGAAGAAGAGCACATTCGCATTTTAAAACCACTCCCGAAGAAACACGAAGAAAACCTTAAGATCTTTGAGGAAGAAATTGCTTACGAAGGTGTAAGTGTTATCATTCCGCGTCGCGAATGTATTCAAACACTCAACAAGCG
The DNA here is from genome assembly GCA_007132585.1 of Bacteroidales bacterium. Taxonomy (GTDB): domain Bacteria; phylum Bacteroidota; class Bacteroidia; order Bacteroidales; family UBA7960; genus SKVR01. Next base: position 8,241 of record SLOJ01000227.1, read on the forward strand.
GATGCGCGATAAATTTAAGGCAAAGCAAAAAGCAGAAGCTGCTGGTAAATAATTTGACATGAATACCGGGATTTGAGTATTTTAGGTTTTCCCAACCTAAATTACTTTAATCAACAAGCAAAATGTAATTTTCAAAATACATAAAAAAGACAAATACAATGAAAAAAGATATCATATTAGCCGGTGTGGGCGGACAAGGTATTTTATCTATTGCATCTATTATTGGCTATGCAGCCGTGCAAACCGATCTGTACCTTAAACAAGCCGAAGTGCATGGTATGAGCCAGAGGGGCGGCGATGTGCAAAGCAACCTGCGCCTTTCTGACAAACCTATCGCATCGGATCTTATACCTCACGGCAAAGCCGACATGATTTTATCGGTTGAACCCATGGAATCACTCAGATACCTGCCATTTCTAAGTCCTGAAGGCTGGCTGGTAACAAATACCAAACCCTTTATTAATATTCCTGAATATCCTGCCGAAGAGGATATAATGGCAGAAATCAAAAAGCTTCCTCAGCATGTTGCACTTGATGCCGAAAGCATTGCCACAAAACTGGGCACAGTAAAGGCTGCCAACATTGTTATGCTGGGTGCAGCTTCACCCTTTTTAGGGCTGGATTACGACAAACTCAAAGAAGCCATCAGTTTTTTCTTTGGCAGAAAAGGTAAAGATTTAGTGGATCTTAACCTGAAAGCATTGGAAGCCGGAAGAGAATTCACCAGGAAAAATATGAACTAAAAATTTAAGAAATAATAGCTATGAATAATAAACCGGCACATAGAATTATCAATAATTTTGTGCCGGTTTTTTAACATTCCGGGGCATTGCAAGGATTAAATGTTAACAAAATAAATACAGCTTTTCAGAACTAAACAATAATCAATAAAACACTGTTAAAACGGTACATCTCAAAATATAGTTTTTAAAAAATATTACTCCTGAATCCAAACACATAATAAGTAAAATCAAACATGATAACTAACAATTTTACATCACGACACAATGGCCCCCGCGCCGGGGAAATTGAAAAAATGATAAAAAAAATCGGCGTTTCTTCTGTTGATGAATTAATTGACCAAACGGTACCCAAGGCCATACGCCTGAAAGAAAAACTCAAAATGGGTGATGGTTTGAATGAATATGAATACCTGAATCATTTAAAATCTCTGGGTGCAAAGAACAAGGTTTACAAAACCTATATAGGAATGGGTTACTATAATACCATTACACCCGGTGTAATTCAGCGTAACATACTTGAAAATCCGGGCTGGTATACTGCTTATACCCCTTACCAGGCAGAAATTTCACAGGGCCGGTTGGAAGCATTGCTTAATTTTCAAACAGTGGTAAGTGATCTTACCGGCATGGAAATCGCCAATGCATCGCTGCTGGATGAAGCCACAGCTGCAGCTGAAGCTATGATCATGCTGTTCAATTCGCGCAGCCGTGAGGCACAAAAAAAAGGTACAAACAAGTTTTTTGTTTCAAAAAGAACTTTTCCCCAAACCATTGACGTGTTAAAGAACCGTGCTGAACCATTGGGTATAGAGCTGGTTATTAGCGACTGTCGTACAGTAGAATTTGATGATTCCTACTTTGCAGCCATGGTGCAATACCCCGATGAAAGGGGTTCAGTAAACAACTTTAAACCTTTCGTAGAGAAAGTACAGGCATCTCAAATGAAACTTGTGGTTGCAACAGATCTTTTAAGCTTAACCATTTTAACTCCTCCGTGCGAATGGGGTGCAGATGTGGTTGTAGGCTCTGCCCAACGCTTTGGTGTTCCCATGGGATATGGCGGACCACATGCCGGATTCTTTGCCACCACCGAAGAGTTTAAAAGACAAATTCCCGGACGAATAATAGGCGTTTCCGTTGACCGGCTGGGAACACCCGCCATGCGAATGGCACTGCAAACCCGCGAACAGCATATCAAACGTGAAAGGGCTACTTCCAACATCTGTACAGCCCAGGCTCTTCTGGCAGTTATGGCCGGTATGTATGCCGTATATCATGGACCAGCAGGACTAAAAAAAATAGGTCGTCATATCAATATCCTCACCGGTGTACTTGCCCAGGAAGTTGGAAAATATGGCTACAAGCAGGTAAATGAACACTATTTTGACACCCTTCAGATAGAACTTCCGGAAAATGTTTTTGCCGGTAATGTAAAATCCATGGCAGAAGCTAAAAACATGAACTTCAGGGTTATTGATGAGAAGAACATTGGTATCAGTCTGGATGAAACCACATCATTAACCGATGTTAATACCATGCTGGAAATATTTGCCCACGCCAACCATAAGG
>SLOJ01000217.1 GCA_007132585.1 Bacteroidales bacterium
GAAAGAATTATATTGCACACAGCCCGTTACAGTACCGAAGTAGGAATGCCCGTATGGACAGGATTATTGTTGCTGGCTGCATCTGTAGCCATCATTACATCTACCGGAAACAGCTTCCTGCTTACACCATCCACAAACCTTACCCGCGATATATACCAGCGTTTTATCAACCCCAATGCTGCAGGACAGAAGATCATTTTTATGCAGCGCATCATGGTTGTATTGCTCGGCTTAATGGCCTATTTGCTTCTCACGCAATTTACAACTATACTTGCCATGGCATTAACTGCCTATACGATGGTGGGTGCGGGCCTCACTCCTGCCCTGCTGGCGGCATTTCTATGGAAACGGGTTACCGTTTATGGAGGGGTTGCATCCATTGCCACGGGTATGAGCGTAACATTGATCATCACCATAATAAATTCCATTATGGTATCGCAACTGGGTTATCAGCTGCTAAGCGAGCAATATATTATTTTACCTGCAGCTTCGGCCTCCATTCTTGTACTCATTGTTGTTTCATTACTTACTCCTCATGACCCGCAGAGCAAGTGGGGAAGATTTTATACCAAAGATGCATCATTGGAGAAGGCTATTGAGACTACCTGATTTTATTAAAGTTATTTTTAATAATTCAAAAAAGAAGCTGTATCAGAAGTACTTCCTCGTCGTTTAATCTGTCGAAACGACAGTTGAATATCAATCGGATATGACAGCCGGAAGTTTCCAGGATCATAAGGTATAAAGTCATCGTCGTTACTGGTAGGATTAACCGTGACCCCAACAAGATGCGGCTTGAGGTATTCTACAATCTTATTCTAAAAAAAAGTGAACTATTTACAAATATTAATGTTTTAGTATTATTTTTGGCATACGATTAATTTAAACATACATTTACTTTTATTCTCTTCGGTATGTTTAATCGAATTTGCAGGATGTTAATGCTCAAAGAAATGAGTAAATAAATCTTCGCTAAATACAGGGGAAATACTTAAAAAGAGGAAAAGAATCAAATGATTCTGTATTTTAAAAATTCACTTTATGAAACACCGCATCAAAGCTGAAAACCTGGCAATACTTTATCAAAAAGCAGCTGAAAAATTTGGTGAAATGCCGGCTTTTGCCATTCGCGAAAGTGCTCTGAAATGGGTACCGGTTTCCTATGCAAGTTTGTACGATCAAGGATTAAACCTGGCTACAGGCCTTATAGAACTTGGAGTTAAAGCCCGCGACCATGTAGGTCTTTTTGGTGACAACCGGTTTGAATGGATACTTTCTGACTATGGCGTACAAATTTGTGGCGCAGCTGATGTTCCCAGGGGACGCGATGTATCTGATGATGAACTTTTTTACATCATTGATCATGCAGGTATTGAGGTTACTTTTGTTGAAACAGAAGAACTGCAAAACAGGGTTTTGAAGCTTCGCAGCCGCTTACCTGCATTGCGTGAAATTATTTTACTTGACCCCAAAACTAAAGCACAACCTGGTGTAAAAACATTGCAGGAAGTATGCGATCTTGGGGCTGCCTTAAGAGAAACTGGAGATAAACGTGCTGAAGAACACATTGCAGGTATAAAACCCGATGACCTTTTTACTCTCATTTACACTTCAGGAACAACGGGTACACCCAAAGGGGTTATGCTAACGCATTCCAATATGGTTTCGCAGGTAATAAACCTGCCGGGCTATCACAACTGCACCGACCGGGTGCTTTCTGTTTTACCCATCTGGCATATTTTTGAAAGGGTTATTGAAATGTATACTCTAAGTTTTGGTGGATGTACTTATTATTCAAGTATTTTAACCCTTGGCGAAGATATGCGAAATGTTGAACCAACTTTTATGGCATCGGCACCCCGGCTTTGGGAAAAACTACATGAACGCATAAAAAAAGGAATAAAAACTTCACACCCTGTAAGGCAGATCCTTTTTCATATTGCCTACTTCCTTGCTCGGCAATACAAAAATTCAGAATATTTTATTTCTGATAAATATTTAAAAATGAAGCACCAACCAACATGGAAACATGCCTTGATGCTTCCCCTTCATGTTTTGCGATGGATCATTGTTTTACCATGGTATGGATTTTTTAATGCTGCTGTTCTTGAACGTATAAGGCTGGGGGCAGGTGGATCACTTAAAGCTACCATATCAGGTGGAGGGGCATTGCCAATACATATTGATAAGTTTTTTAATTATGTGGGAATACCGGTTCTGGAAGGATATGGAATGACAGAAACCTCCCCTGTTATTTCCGTCAGAAGTATAGAAAACCTTGTTGTAGGAACCGTTGGCCCGCCAATACCTGAAACCAAAGTACGCATAGTAGATACAGAAACAGGAGAATTACTCTACCCTAACTCCAATCTGCCATACAACGGTGTGGCACAACGCGGTGAAATATGGGTGCGTGGTCCGCAGGTAATGAAAGGCTACTATCGTGATCCTGAACTTACACAACTAACTTTCAGCGATGGCTGGTTGCGTACCGGCGATATTGGAATAATCACTCACAATAATTGCCTTAAGATACTGGGACGTTCAAAATCAACTATCGTGCTGTCAAGTGGCGAAAATGTGGAACCAGAACCCATTGAAATGCGCCTGCAGCAAAGTCAGTTTATTGACCAGTGTATGATTGTAGGTCAGGATAAAAAGTTTCTAAGTGCTCTGATTGTTCCTGGTATTCAGGAATTCAAGCAGGCAGGCTTCAGGGAAGAAACCATTGAAGAGCTTGTATCAAATCCCATTGCAAATAAGATTATTCGTGAGGAAATCAAAAAGTTGACATCCCAGTCAAATGGATTTAAAAGATATGAGCAGCTGCGGGATTTCCGAATACTTCCGGTAACGTTTGAAGTGGGCACAGAACTAACAAACCTTTATAAGATTAAACGTCATGTGGTAGAAAAAAAATTCAGCCATGTGATTGATGAACTTTTCAATAACGGATCAAGTCAAAACAACTAGTTTTATGGAATTTACCACCCAGTTATTATATCCACACGATCAAGCATTGCTTGCCATCATGATTTTTGTTATAATGCTTGGCATGGGAGCAAGCCTTACACCTGATGATTTTCGCGCAGTAATCCGCAAGCCCAGGGGTGTATTTATTGGATTTCTATCACAGTTTGGCTTAATGCCTTTAATAGCATTTAGCCTGGCCACAGTCCTTAATTTTCCTCCGGCATTTGCCATAGCTCTTATTCTCATTGGAAGTTTGCCAGGCGGAACAACTTCAAACATGTTTACGTATTTTGCCAGGGGATCTGTGGCATTAAGCATTTCCATGACAACTGCATCAACCATTATGGCTTTATTTATGATGCCCATACTACTTAAAGTTTATACAGGAGGGTTTACAGCTCAAATATCTGCTTCATTGCAGGCTACAGGTACTGAAGCCGATTTTGTTATTCCCACCATGAATATCATCAGTTCGCTTATACTGGTACTTGTTCCTGTTGCTATGGGTATGTTTATAAGGCAAAAGTGGCGCGATTGGGCAAAAACAGCGGAGGATACTGCCGGTTTCGTGGGAATACTGGTGATTCTTTATCTTATTCTTACAGCATTTATCCGTCATGGGCATTTGTTTTTGCAAACTCCCGTAGGAGTTTACATTGGAGCTGTAGGATTGGGGTTAGCCGGTTTCTTTTTCGGTTACTGGTTCTCTCGTTTGTTGGGTGTTTACCCGCTTTTTCAAAGAGCCATTTCACTGGAAACAGGTATTCAAAACGGGCCGGTTTCATTTGCCATAATATTACTTAGCTTTCAGGAACCCGTTCAAAGCCAAATGATCTGGCTGGCTATTTTATATTCAACCTTCATAGTAATAACATCTTCGGTTATTACGCTCCGTTACAGGAAAAATGGCAGGAGAGACTGGAATATTTATAAAAATACAAGCATACACAACAGGCTTTTTGGCGAGCAATATAAAACCCAATATCCAAAAGGATTTTTACCAAAGAGATTATTAAATGATCCCAGCCAGGGAACGCAGCCTGGTCAAAAAAGATTTTGAATCATTTTTATTAGTTACATACAAATCATCTTTTATCTATATTAAGCAGGTAAGATAATTTAACTCCGAAGAACTGATTTTGTGTAGTTTGTAAACCTTTTGCTTTGCTTTCTGAGAATATATTGCTCATGCCCTGGCTGAATCTGAAATCAAGCTGAATAATACCATGCCTGGTAAGCCTGGTTACACCAAGGCCAAAAGTCAGGTCAAGGGCAAACTTGTTATCTATTTCAGTATTGTAATAATCCTTTATCAACTCATCATTGTTTATATTAATGGTTTCACTTTCTGATATACGGTACGAAGCTGCAGGCCCGCCAATGATCAGAAATCTGAAATTTTTTCCTCCGATATCAAAATGCGATAAGAACGGCAGCTCAATGTAATTTATCCTTCTGCTGTAAAAATTCATTGTATCCGGTTTTTCATCCCAACCCCGTTGAGTAAAATTCAGTTCCAGTTGTATGCCCCTGTTGGGTTCGGAGTAATATAGAAAAACCAAACCCCCGTTATAGCCTGAAATAAAAGAATAATCGGTAGAAACGGCTATCATTCCCTCTATGCTTAAATCGACATTCATCCTTGATACACCCAAACCTGAGTTTACACCAACAAAAAACCGGTCATTAGAATTTTCCCGGGCCGATAGCTGCAGGCAAACAGATATTAAAAACAATACAAATAATTTTTTCATTTAATAGTAGTTCAAGTGTTTGGTTTGATACAAGCTGATTATTTTATTGATCTGTTTCAACCGATCCCAACGACGAAATTGAAATTACGAAAATAACTTTTCTGAAAAGATATATTTGCGTACCGGCGAAAATATCCTTAAATAAAATAAAAAGCAAATCTGTTAAGTCTTTCTCGTAAAAATTGGTAAAAATTACTTTCACTTTTGCCCGCCAATCATTCCTTATCCGTCAGTGTATGTACCACCGCGCCCCAGGTCATCCACCAACTTTTTTTTAATCAGCTCATGGTATTCGCTGAAAACAAACAAGGTTTTGTCGTAACCAGGGCCCTGCATGACATTATCCAATGAAAAGATAGTGATGTCATACTTTCCAGAGAGTTCAGCAAATGTTAGCTTGATAGATCCTGCCAGTTCAGCGTTTAACATCATCGAACATTTCATTAATTCGGTTTTGCAGTTCCCGGATTTCCTTTAACACAGGTAGTTTTTTGTCGAGAACATGAACGACTATGGTTTCTTCGGTGATGCCGGAACTGGCTGTGCCCGGAAGAAGGCTTATGACCCAGACAAGAATCAGTGTTTTTCGAGGATCCGGATCGTGTTCAATGGTTATAAAACCAGGGTCTATGGGAACAGTTCGGAGAAAGACCCGCCGGGCCACATCCCAACCACCCCGCAAAGCCATAAATAGGAAATAGGGGAAAAACCTGGCGATTGCAATGGGGCGTATAATCCATTGCCCGGGGGGCACAGTATACATGCTAATAACTGTGGTAGCAACTAAAAAGAGAATCACGAACCAAATGTCGGTGATTTGATATCCCCCTGCCAATACCAGCCAACCTGCCGCGAATATAGCAAACCGCAGAAGAAAGGTTTTCAGAAGAGTACTCCTTTTCAGATGTTTAATACCAGTTTTCATAGTTATCGGAGTAATAGAAACAAAGTTATAAAAAAGATGAAAAAGCCGATTCCGACAAACTCCCAGCGCCGGAGTAAAATTTCAGCGTATGCACTGATTTGTGATGTTCGTTTGTCATCTGAAATTCTATAAAATAATTTTTCGGGCCCTTGCAGCGATTTTATGCCATACTCCAGTAAAGAAATACCCTTCCCGATAAGTTTTGCTAACAGATCTCCAGCCAAAAGGATTATGTGAAGAAAATCGCCCGGTGGCAAAATAGGATTTTTCGTTGGCCACCTGTTGAGCATGGCAAACTTCAGAGTAAAAGCCATAACAAGCACTCCTATAGTAATTGGCCAAAGCGCACCCCAATTCGTGAGTAGATTCCAGAAAAAGGCCATTATCCCTTTTTCTTTGGTAATGTAGTTCATTAATTCTGCGGGCAAAAGAGCTGGGGTCATGGTCCACCATCCTCCGGCGAGTAAAAGTAGCACCCAGGGAAGGAGAAAAGCCGGCGCCACCTTTTTAGCAGGTGCCTTAATCTGGTACAACAGGTGCAGGAAACGGCTCAGCAATAAAGTGGTGGTGACAGCAGAAAGAGTAAGTAATAACAAAAAGGTTTGAGCCCCCGGCAGGCTTGTTTCGCCAAGGAAGGTTTTCACTAAGTATTTAGTCCAGAGTCCACCGGTAAGAGGCCCACCGGCTATGGCCAACACGCCTAACCCTAAACCCACCCACATGAGTATTCGCCAGGAACCACCTACCTTGGCGGGTAGCGCTGTACCCATAAACAAAAGGGCCTTGGCTGTTCCGTGGTTAAACGCATAAAGAGCAATTGCGGGAAGGAGCAATCCGGCAGGAATGCCGCCATATAAGCCAATACCCAGGAGTACGGTCATAACCCCCATTTGGCTGATACTTGAATAAGCGAGGTTGGTTTTGGGGTCCACCTGGGTCAAGCCGTAGATCGCAGCCCCCAAAGCCGCCGTAAAGCCCAGTGATACCATTAGCAAACTAAGGGAAGACCATTCCACCAGACCCACCGGAGCAAAATGCATCCAGCCCACCAGGCCGGCTTTTATCATAGCGCCGCTAAGAACCGCACTGGCCGGAGCGGGAGCTGCCGGGTGGGCCAAAGGAAGCCAGAAATATAAGGGTATTGCCCCAACTTTTACTCCAAAGCCAACCAGGCCCAGCAAGAAGATAAACGGGCCATTGGGAGCTTCAGCCAAAGCGGGATGAATGTCGGCAAGGAGCATACTGCCAGCACTTTGCACGGCGAGATAGAATGCGGTGATAAGAAACAGCTCCCCAATGATCGCCATCACCAGGTAAATCCTGGCCGCCCGGCGGGCTGACGGGGTTCGACTGTGGATGACCAGGCCATAAGAAGCAAAAGTCATTAAGGCAAAGAAGGTGTAAAATGAGGCTACCTCTGCAGAGATCAGAAGTCCGAAATTCCCCGCCATAGTGGCGCCAAAATAAAATGAGAACTCACCTCGCCGGGCATCGTCCTTTAGATAAGAGCCGGCGAAAAGACCAGATGTAGCCCACAGGATAACTGTCAGCAGGAGGATAATTCGTCGCGGCGTATCGAGAGAAAAATGCGATTCCAGTAAAAACCATTGCGCTGTAACCCCGGATACTTCCACCAGCCCAAGCCAAAGGGCAGGTAGAGTAGCACCAACAAAAATAAGTCCGACTCCTCGCCTTCCGGAGGGCAGGTATGCGGTGATTATGGCGGCCAACAAAGGCAAAACTATGGTGAGAAACCAGATCATAGCAGGTAAAGTTTTTCGGCGATTTCACGGGCAATGGAAAGAGGACTTCCAGCCATGGCAGCAAACACTCCAGCAGCAATGGAGAGTATGCCGGTGACCACCACCGGGATTAACAATAAAGCCTGGGCCTCCAGGCGACCGGAATTCCGCAGCCTGGATACTTCGTAATCCGGCTCACAATACCACGCCCGGTAAACGATGGGCAGGAAATAAGCCGCGTTCAAAGCACTGCTTGCAAGTAGAACAAAAACTACCCAATAGCTTCCTGCCTCTACCGCACCAAGGCCGAGATACCATTTACTGATAAATCCGGCAACCGGGGGCAGACCAATCATGCCAAAGGCAGCTATGGTGAAAGCCCCCATTGTGAGGGGCATGCGTCGGCCGATCCCGTTTAGTTCGCTGATTTTTTTGTAACCATAGGTTTCGGCAACGTTTCCTGCCGCGAAGAACATGGTAATCTTCATGATACCCTGATGCACCAGATGAACAATGGCTCCTGTCGAAGTAAGGACTCCCGGAATGGCCACCCCCAGGGCAATATAGGAAAGCTGGCTGACCGTTGAGAAAGCCAGTCGTTTTTTAAAGTCATCCTGAAACATGGCCCGAACTGAACCGTAAATAATAGTAAATGCCGCAAATACCGCCAAAACGGATAGATAGTTCATTTGTTCGGCTACCTGGATACCATAAACATCATAGACCAGCCGGACAATCCCAAAGGCACCGGCTTTTACTACAGCAACGGCATGCAAAAGTGCGCTAACCGGGGCCGGTGCAACCATCGATATGGGCAACCATCCGTGCAAAGGAAAAATTGCTGCTTTGACCGCCAGCCCCGTCAGGATAATGAAAAAAAGAATGGTCAACTGGGTTGGGTTTACCGAAATCAGGTTTGCGATAATCTCGGTCTGGCCAAAGTAGATAGGGCCGGCAACCACAAACAAACCGACAACACCCAAAAATAAAATCGTACCGCCACCAATGGTATACCACAGGTAGGTTCTGCCTGCTTCAACGGCCTTATCGGTTCCCCGGTGAACCACCAGCGGATAGGTCGACAGTGTGAGAAATTCATAAAATATGAAGAAAGTGAGCACATTACCCGACAGTGCAATGCCGGTACTGGCAGTTACACAGAAACTGAAAAAAGCAAAAAACCGCCTCCGGTGCTGTCCGCCTTCTAAATAGCCGATGGCATAAAGCGTGGTGACCAGCCATAGTACCGACGATAGGGCAGCAAAGAAAAGACCCAATTGATCCACCCGCAGTGAAAAGGTCAGATCCAGGGCAAGCCTGAAGAAAAAGGTATACTCTTCACCGCGCATATAACCGGCAAATACCCAGGCAACCAGGCCCACTTTGGCAACGGCTCCAAAGAGGTTCAGAAAAGTCCGCAGGCCGACTTGTTCTTCCCGCAACAGCAGAATTAATGTACCGGGTATGAGAGAGCTAACGAGGATCAGTAAAGGCAAATAGCTAGTCGTTTCCATAGACACCTCCTTCCAATATTGATTTGATTCCAGAACCAAAGACTTCGCTGCCTTCCAGAAACTGGATCAGAGAATCTGCCGGCAAAACGATCAAAAATGAACCAAGTGCCAGCAGCAAAGCTATCACCTCCAGGCTTTTAGGGACCGGCCGAAACGGTTCTTTCTCCCGGGCAGGGGCAAAAGCCAAACGCAAAAGCATAAACACATAACCGGCAGTTAGTAAACTACCCGCCAGTACCACTGGAGCCCACCACCATTGTCCGCTCAGGAAGATCCCTTTTAGAAGCATCCATTTCGCCATAAAGCCTCCACTTGGGGGAAGCCCAATCAAACTGACTCCGGCGATGCCTATGGCCAGGGCGGTAATACGCATGTGTCCTACCAGGTCTCGCAGAGACTCTATGCGGTCGTGTCCCAGTGCCATAATGATGATACCCGCGGAAAGGAAGAAGGAGGCTTTAGCAAAGGCATGGGCTATAACCTGATAGATTCCGGCCGTCCAGGCCGGAGAAAGCCAGTCGGCCGAATCAGCCGTCACACCCGGAGCCAGAATCAACAGCGGAAATATCATAAGCATATACCCCAGTTGGGCTACACTGGAATGGGCCACAATCAGCTTTAAGCTATTCTGCATGAAAGCTTGCCAGGAACCCCATATAACCGCTATGGCTCCGGCCAGTCCGATAAGTTGTCCGGCGGCATAAGTGAGAGAAAGGCCAAAGACTTCCATCCACACGCGAAGCAAAATGTAAAAGGCTCCTTTAACTACCAAGGCCGAAAGTATTGCACTCACCGGAGCAAGGGCAGATGAGTGTGCCGGCGGCAGCCAGAAGTGAAAAGGAAAGCCGGCCATTTTGATCATGAGCCCGATGGTAATAACCAGCAGGGAAAAGGTGGTCGTCGTGCCGGGCTCCAAAACCTGACCCAGAAGTCCAAGGTCCAGCGTCCCCGTACTTCCATAAAGAATAGCTACCCCAAAAAGGTAGGCCATTGAACCGGTAATGGCGGCTAAAAGATAACGTAATCCGGCAAACAGTGCACCAGATTTCCCGGATAGCACCGCCAGGGCCACCGCGCAAATGCCAACTACCTCGAGTGTAACGAACAGATTAAAGAGGTCGTTGGAGAGAAAAAGCCCGTTCATTCCTGCCCACAGAAAAAGCCACAAAGGCCAGAATAACGGGAATCCACCGGTAGTAGCTTCCTGGGCACGGAAATACCACCAGGCATACAGGCTGATGAAAACTCCTACTACAGCGGTCATCCCGATAAATACTGCCGCCAGCGGATCCATTCTTAAGAGGATTCCCAATGGAGGTTCCCAGCCTCCCAACATATGGATAACCGTTCCCCGCTGTGTCACTTCAACAAAAGCGATTAGGGCCAATCCTGCGGTGAGCATGGACCCTGTCAGTCCGACCAGAGCCTCTCCTCTGGTCCTGAAAAACAGACTCAGCGTAGCCAGCAAAATCGGCAAACCTACCAAAAGGGCAGGAAAAGATGATGTTGGTAGATCTGTCATTTGTCGTTTATAAAAGATTCTTCTCCGGTTAGTTGGTAAATGCGACGGGCCAAAGC
>SLOJ01000042.1 GCA_007132585.1 Bacteroidales bacterium
ATTGCCTGGCGAATAGATTCCTTTGCCACTCTGCCGGCCATGAATTTTGGCATGGCTCTTTCCACTTTTGTGGGCCAAAACATAGGTGCCAATAAAGTTGAGCGTGTGCGCAAGGGACTAATTTCCACGTTGTTGATGACTTCTTCTTTTTCACTGCTTGTTACTATTGTGGCCTGGCTTTATGGAAAAACACTGATGGGTTTCTTTACAGATGATACAGAGGTAATCAATATCGGATATGACTACCTTGTGATTGTGAGTTCATTTTACATAGTATTCGGTGCCATGTTTGTGATGCACGGAACACTCCGTGGGGCAGGCGATACACTTATACCCATGTTTATCACTTTGTTTTCACTGTGGGTATTAAGGGTACCCTTTTCATATTTCCTTTCGCAACAACTGGGTGAAACAGGCATATGGTGGGGAATACCCATTGCATGGGTATTCGGGTTCGGGGCATCATTCATATATTACAAAACCGGCAGATGGAAAGCTAAGGCAGTAGTTAAGCACCCCGATATTGATAAAGATTCTCTTGATCTGGAAAAAGATTAAACCGTTACCCAATAAAAAACTTTTTGCTGACAATAAAAAAAGCCATATCTTTGCAACCGCAAAAGCAAAATATGGCTCCGTAGCTCAACTGAATAGAGCATCTGACTACGGATCAGAAGGTTTCAGGTTTGAATCCTGACGGAGTCACAGAGAAAAAGCCACCTTGACTAAGGTGGCTTTTTCTGTTTGAAATACCATGAAAATTGCTATAGGAACAGTACCAGCATAATCAATACACTCATTGGAATAAACAAATTATCTGATCCACGCCAGCTAATAAGCTCAGCAAGAGTAGCAATAACTGCAATACCCAAAGCAAGCCAGAATGTCTTCAAATCAAGTGTCATACGATTAAAGTAAAGGGCAATGATGCTGATCATAAAACTGGACACCAGAAAAGAACCTGAGCCTAGCCAGGTTTTTTGAAGTTTCCAGCCGAAAAACCGGATCTTGTGATTGTATTTTTGAACTTCCAGCCCAAGAATTCCCGCCATAGGATCACAAATAGCCAGTATCAGCATTGGTAGTATAAAAAATAACCTCTCATTAAGATTAAATGAAATTAAAAACGTAAGATAAATGGAAACCGGAAGCAAATAGCTTCCAACTGAAATTCTTTCTATGTCATGTATGGACTTTAACTGGACACCATTCCGGCTGATGTAAAGTAATACAAAAAATATAATGGCCAGTGCAAGTACATACCAATGATCATTGAAAATATACGGAAAGGTAACGGTAGAAAGGGTTGCTGTAAAATGGGCAAATTTCCTTGTAATCTCGCCCTTGACCCCTAACCTCCAGTATACCAATTCGGTAAATACCAGCAATAAGGATAGAGCAACTAAGAAAATAAAAGTAAGCGCGATCTGTTCTGTCATAATCGATGCTTTTGATTTAAAATATACCTAAATAATTATTGCCATTTTATATTAAAAGAGAAATAATCGATATCCACGCACCTCCGGCAATAAGGCTATCAAAACGATCAAGAAATCCACCGTGGCCAGGTATGATTTTACTAAAATCTTTGGTTTGATATCTCCTTTTATAATACGATGTTAGCATATCGCCCAAAAATGCAAAAACCAGAATTCCTGCAACTACCAATAGCAAATACAAGAGATCATAAGAAATCAGACTTCTGACAAGAAATGCAGTGATTAAGGCTATTATTGCCCCTCCAAGAAGTCCTTCAATAGTTTTGTTGGGACTTATATCGGGCATTAATTTTCTTTTACCCATTATTTGCCCGCTTATCTGGCTGAAACTATCAAAAACTGAAAGAACTATGAATGTGAAGAGTATCAGATCTTTATTCAACAGGCTGAAATGGTATAATCCCAGAGATAACAAGGTATATATCAGTAAACTTAATATAAAAAATAACCATGATTTCTGGGTTGAACGGATAAACAATCCGATGATCTCATAATAACCTGCTATGATAATGAGAATCGCCAGATAATGAAAAACAACCGGATTAAAAACTATGCCCACAAACAGTATATGAATAATAAGGAAATAAGTAATGAGCTTGATTCGGTTTTTACGCGCATCTTCGCGGCTCTTTTTACGGTTAATGAAATAAAAGCCGATTGCACCAAGCACAAAATACGCCAAAATTATTATATAGATTGTAAGTATCATAAAAATTACACGCTCTTTATCTTGTAAGTATCATCAGCAATCCAAAAGCAATCATGATCAATGCAAACCATAAACGAACAGGTTTTTCAGCACGTTCAACCCGTGCACCCGGGATTAACCGCGGGCCTGTAACTGAACCCACTATGCTTCCTAAGGTAAGGAAATACACGAGAGTAAAATCAATTCTCCCGATCATAAAATGAGCTCCGAGAGCTGATACGGTATTGACAAAAACGATCAACAGTGATGTGCCTGCAATCATCTTTACAGGTAGCTTAACAGAGAAAAGACCTGCCAAAACCGGTGCTGTACCACTCGTGCCAAAGGTTCCTGTAATTATTCCCGCCAAAAAGCCATAAAAAGATCGTTTAGTATTTTTCCGGGTAGTTGAATCTTTCTTAATCTTTATTCCCCTGGCATCAGCCCTGTTTTTTCTCCAGTTGTTAAATAGCATCACCAAAGCCAGCAGAATGGAATAAATTCCAAAAGCAATTTTTAACTGGTTTGTATTTAACACTCCTGTAAATCTGGCTCCCAGCAGGGCCCCAAATATGCCTGCAATGGCAAATACAAAACCTGTGGGCAGATCAATGTTCCGCTTACGATAATGTTCCCAGGCACCTCCTATGCAGATGGGTAATGTAGCGGCCAGCGAAGTTGACACAGCTACCTGGGCCGGAACATTAAAGCCAAGGATTAACACCGGTAGAAAGAAAAAGCCGCCACCCCCTCCTATTACCGAACCAAATAACCCAATGACAAAACCCACGATGGGCAGCCACAAATATGAATTTTCAAAAACAGAATGAAATACCATAGCCCAATAATCCACGGTTTCAGCCGGTAAATGTAAAATTATTTATTCTTTTAAACTATATTAACAATGTTTTTTTTGTTCTTGAATGCCTTAATAAGGTTCTTTTACAAATGAATACAGATAAGACTTCTAAAATTTATTCTGTTAACCAAACTCTTTCATTTTATGTATTTGCGTAAAAACATTTCTTATATGAAAA
The DNA here is from genome assembly GCA_007132585.1 of Bacteroidales bacterium. Classification (GTDB taxonomy): domain Bacteria; phylum Bacteroidota; class Bacteroidia; order Bacteroidales; family UBA7960; genus SKVR01. Next base: position 3,225 of record SLOJ01000042.1, read on the forward strand.
GACTACTACAATCTTTAGCTCTTATTATTTTAAATACCGGTTATCTCCATGCTGATCCCATTCAAGCTATCATTTACAACGGCACAGGCGCTTCGCTTGAGCACAAAATCGCATCCATGACCCTTGCAGGAATCTTAAACCGCGAAGAACCCCGGCTATACCTGCTCAACGTTTATGAAACCTGGAGTTACAATCAGACTGATGAGAGCTGGCGCGATATTTATCAGCAGGATGGCAATGTTATCTTTACATAAATATCAGATTTTCAGGAGCTCATAGATTATTTTGAAAATGATATCAACGGAGCCATTACATACAACCCATCATTGACCTACGGAAACTTCACCGGGCAAAATTTCAGATGGCAGGCAGAGGTCGCCGCCATGCTGGGAGGCCTGACCAATTGCCTGCCCCTGCCCTTTACCGATGCGCAAACAAACATTCGTGTACTTATAAATCAGTCAGGAAACCTGGATCTGAATATCCGATCAGAAAATAATTTTGATATAATGGTAAGAATATTTGACCTTTCGGGAAAAGAAATGATAAAGAGACAGTTGTCCATTCATTCCGGCGAAAACAGCCTGTTTTTACCCGCCGGACATCTGGAAAAGGGGATTTATCTTATAAACATTAGTGGGCAAAGCTTTTCGCAGACCATTAAGTTTGTTAAATAACTTAGAACATCCGGTTGATATTTGATGAATTAAGTTTAATTTTGCGGTTCGCAATTTCAATCATGGCTTACAGCAATAAAAACAAGTATTAATATGCTGAATATCATTATGTTTGGTCCTCCCGGGGCAGGAAAGGGCACGCAATCGCAACTATTGATGTCAAGATATAATCTTACCTATATTTCAACAGGTGAATTGCTCAGAAAAGAAATAAGGGAAGGCACTGCAATAGGCAAAAAAGTTAAAGAGAGAATTGAGGCCGGCGGACTTGCTGATGACGAGATCATTGTTCAGCTGATAAACAAAGCCATAAAGAACCATGAAGGAAGTGATGGTTTCCTTTTTGACGGATTTCCTCGTACTTACGTGCAGGCATATATTCTTGATGGATTGTTTATCCGTCTACAGCGCACACTTACCCGAATTTTTATCCTTGATATTTCAGATGAAGAATGTACCAAACGCCTACTGCAAAGAGCAAAGGAACAAGACCGCAAGGATGACAATGAAGCTGTAATAAAAAAACGGCTGCAGGAATACCATCAGAAAACATTGCCTGTCCTTGATTTTTATAAAAACACAGGGTTGCTCACACGGGTAGATGCTACGGGTACTTCCGAAGATATCTTCTCAAGAATAAAAAAACATATCAATGAGGACATCAAGAAACACTCAATTAATGTAGTGATGTTTGGATACCCCGGGGCAGGGATGACAACCCAGGCCAGCCGTCTCGCAAAGGAATTTGATCTTACCATGATTGCAACCCGTGAACTGCTTCAGGAAGAAGTAAAAGCAAACACTCCAATCGGCAAACAAATACAGCCCTACATGGAAAAGGGGTTGCTTCTTCCGGATGAAATCGTGATCCGACTTATTGAGAAACGCATACAGGAAACCAATAAAAGCGGAAGGGGTTATGTTTTCAAAGGATACCCACGAACGTTGGTTCAGGCATATATCCTGGATGGCATTCTTAAGAAAAAAGGACATGCTATCAACTGTGTAATCAACCTTGATGTTAATTATATTGAACTGATGAAGCGTTTGGATGCCCGCAGCCGCACGCAGAAAAAAATGCCTTATGATAACAATGCCAGAACCATTGTTTCAAGACTAGAAGAGCACGAACTACACAGTGAATCCGTCCTTGAATACTATCGCCAGCATAATCAGGTTATTGATGTGGATGGAGTTGGCGAAATTGAAGATGTATATGAAAAAGTGCGCGAACCTGTTTTAAGAGCAAGCAAGAATCTGCGATAATGGGGCAGTAATAATCGCCATGTGGTAATTCTGAAAATACATGGCTGTTATCCATGAAATGGTCAGGTATCTCAATTTTTGCTTCCAGGGGTTCTCCTGAAAAAAGATCGGTAACAATAACCCTGATGCCATAAGCAGCCTGCCTTATATAGTTCAGAAATGACCGGTAGTTATACTCCCTGTGGCCGGCAATTGTGCCGGATGCAAAAGCATGGAAATTATTTAATGATAAAAAATCCCCGGAAGTAAAAATTGCTTTCCGGGGATTTCATTTTGACAGATTACAAAAACTAATTCACCACAAACCTACGGGTAATCACATAAGTTTTAATGAAAATATTCATATTATAAACACCCGGTTCAAGGTCACCTACATCAAAGATAATGGCCTGTCCTGATACTGCATCCAAAAGATCTTTTTTCATGATCAGTCTTCCGTTTATATCGTAAATTTCGGTACGGGCATTTTCAATTCCGATATCGAACCGCAAATTTAACTTATCTCTTGCGGGCACAGGATATAAAACCACATCCTTATCACTTATTAATTCTGAAACAAAATTTTCAAGATCAAAGAATGCCCGTGCAATCTTGTCTTCATTCATAATTACATTTATGGCAGGATCGGTATACTCAACCCCATTGATTTCCCAGCGAACAAAAACGTAATTCTGATCCGGTTGAGCAGACAGGGTAATTTCAGTACCCGAAGCATAATTATATATGCCGGGGGCGGGATTAGTGGTTCCCTCCCCTTCATAGTCAATATCAAGGGTATAATCTACATTATCCACAAATATTGCCCTTGCAACCTTATCGGAGTTCATTAAGACATTGATTTCCGATTCAAAATAATCAATATCATCAATTACCCATTTTACAAATGCCCAATTTTCATTGGCCGGAGTAGCAGTAAGCGTAACTACTTCATCATAGCCATACTGGTGCTCACCCTCTTCAGGATCAGTAATGCCTTCACCTTCAACAATTATGGTAAGTTTATAACTTGGAATATTTTCAAAATAAGCCGTAACAACCTTGTCAGAATCCATCAAAAACTCAATTTCTTCTTCAAAAAATTCATCCCCGCCAATTTCCCACTTCTGGAAAATACTGAATTCAGTAGTTTCAGCCGATAAAGTAACCATGGTATTCTGTTCTATCAAATGAATCCCCTCCGGTGGGTCTGTGGTACCTGTGCCTTCATGCACTATTTCGAGCACAAAAGTATTTGATATAAGAATAACAGTAATTTCTTCATCTCCATCCACATCTATTGTACCGGTTTCGGTAATGAAACCTTCCTTTTCAACCTGCCAGTCGTATGAGCCGGATATCAGATTCTCAATGGTATAATCACCGGCAGGATAAACTGTACCATCAAATGTTACGATTGCGTCTGCAATATCCTGATCATCTTCATCTTTGACAGTAAAGGTTACTGTATAGTCTTCCGGCAGGAACACTGCAGTAATGGTTTTATCATCATCCATGGTAATAGTAACCGGGTTTTCGTCTCCTGTAAGATCTCCCTCCCATTCCACGAAATAGAAACCCAGATTGCCAATAGCTTCCAGCGTAACCTGACTTCCTTCGGCAAAAATCAGTGGCTGAGTGTATTCATTACCATTTACATCTACTGTACCTTCTCCTGAAACATTGATAGTCAGAAGAAACTCTGATAGCGTTTCATTGAAAACAGCCTGAACGGTAACATCCTCAGTAATTTCAAGGTTATAAGGATTACTGGTAATTATATTACCGTTTATGAGCCAATGCTGGAATATCCAGTCTTCGTCAGCTGATGCAGTTAAGGTAACAGTTTCTCCTACCGGATAGTCATAGGTTCCCTGTTCAGGTAATACTGTGCCATTTCCATCGGGGGCAAGCATTGTAAGAAATCTTTTCCCTACATAGGTACCGGTAACTTCTGTTTGGGCACCATGCGTAATATTAATCGGGTCAGGAATATACCACAGATCAGTATCAATTTCAGAAAACTGAACAGTATATTCACCCGGTTCAAGGGGCAATGCAAACTGACTGTTATACCAGGTTTCTCCGTCAATACTCCATTGGGCACCGGCAGTAACAGCAGCCTGGGGTTCAATGGTAACAATGAGATCTGCAGGTAAGATGGTAAAGATACCCTGACTAAAATTAATCTGATAATTGCCTCCTGCAGTAAGGGTGCCTTGTTGTATTGCATAACTGCCAACATTTTCACCCGATTGCCTTTGTAACTGACCGGTAACAGCATCGCCACTTACCAGGGAACCGGCAGTTAATGTCCATGTAAGAGCCGGATCATCTTCGCCGAATTTTTTGCTTTTATCATCAGCCTTGATGGAAAGCGGACGGGGTGAAATGGTGGCTGTAGCAGTGCCCGATGTTGCAGCAATACTATAGTTATTTTGATCTGTACCACCACTGATTGCAATGTTTGTAAACAGCACCTGCTTGTTAACACCCGCATTGGCATTTTCAAAAGCATAGGTAAAGGAGAAATTAAGAATATCACCTGCAATCCGGTCATCATCAAATGCTCCACCGGTGGCATCAGTTGAACCGTCATAAACTTTGTTATTTGCAACAAAATCTGACAGGCTAAGTGAACGGGGTGTAATATTCGCTTGTGCAGTTTGATTACCAATGGTATACATCGCAGCATCATCGCCGGTGAGAGACAGACCTGATACGGTAACAGTTTTATTGTTACCCACATTTTTGGTATTGAACAAGGCACTTGCAGCACTTGTATCCAACTGAACATCTGTTCCGGGTTCCACCCCGGCAAGTGTACCGTAGTTTGCAACAGTTGCAGTGCGTGTACCGTCATAAACTTTGTTTTCAATTGTAAGACCATCCAGTGAGAGCAGTATCTTATCCGTTACAGAAAGTGTTCCCTGCATGTAAGTTATGCTGTAATTAGAAAGTCCCTGACCCTGTGCATTGGAGATCATTATTGGATAGTCGCCAATGGAAGCGCTCGCAGGAGCACCATTACTGAATAATGTAACTGTCTCTACGATATCTGAATCATTATCAACCAAACCTTGAGCGTTAAACTCCGTACCATCGAATACGAATTCAATACCAACAGGTTTTACCTGGTCTTCAGCAGTAATAGTAAGCGGTGCACTGGTAATCGACAGTGATCCTGAGAAGAAAGATATGTTATAGTTGGATGATGTCAAGCCCTGTGGTGTGATAATGTAACTACCCACATTTACGGCGTTTACTGCTGCTCCGGTATATGACAGAGTGCCCTGAAGATCAGATGGGCCATCACCATTTACAAAACCTGAATAACTGACTGTAAATCCCTGGAATACTCCACCGTCATACACCTTTGTTTTATCGTCAGCTGTTACGCTTAATGCGGCAGGATTAATACTTAATGTTCCTGGTGAGAAGCTGATATTATAATTGCCTGAACTAAGTCCGCCAGGATTAATAATATACGCTCCCACATTAATAGCAGTAACTGCGGTACCTGAATAGGTAATCGTACCTTGCAAATTTGCAGGACCTTCATCACTAACAAAACCTGAATAACTTACAGTAAATTGGGTAAACAATTGGCCATCATAAACTTTGATTTTATCATCAGCAGTAACTGTAAGTGAAGCCCTTGAAATAGTGAGAGTTCCTGATACAAATGCAATATCATAATTATTTGATGTCAATCCGCCGGGAGTGATCTGATAGGTTCCGGCATTCACAGCTGTTACTGCATTACCTGAAAAACTCAGAGTTCCCTGCAGATCGCCTGCATTCTCATCATTAACAAATCCGGTATATGAAACCGTAAATGCATTAAAGACCTGGCCGTTGTAAACCTTTGATTTATTGTCAGCCGTTACTGTAATAGAGGCGGGCGTAATGGTCAATGTGCCATTCACAAAAGAAATATCATAATTGTTAGATGTTAATCCATGCGGTGTTATTGTATAGGTTCCTGCATTCACAGCTGTGGTTGCAGCACCTGTGAAAGAAAGGGTGCCTTGTAAATTATCGGGTCCCTCGTCATTTACAAAACCAAGATAAGATACAGTAAATGCACTAAACGGCTGGCCGTTATATACCTTGCTTTTGTTATCCGCTGTAACAGTAAGCGGTGCCGGAGTAATGGAAAGTTCTCCCGAAATGAATTCTATTGAATAGTTTGATGATGTTAAACCTTCCGGAATAATTTGATATGTGCCTGCATTAACAGCCCAATCCGCGTTGCCGCTGTATTGCAAAGTTCCCTGCAGATCACTTTGAGCATCATCACCTTCAAATCCTGAATAACTTACTGTAAAGTCTGTAAATACCTGTCCGTCATACACTTTTGATTTATCATCAGCTGTAATGGTCAGTGACGCGGGTGTAATAGTGAGTGTACCCGAAACAAAAATAATATCGTAATTGATTGATGTTAAACCTTGTGGAACTATGGTATAGTCACCCACATTAATTGCTGAAGGGGCAGTGCCATCAAAGGATAGTGTACCCCCTAGGTCACCGGGGCCGTCTCCACCGGCAAATCCACTATAGCTCACTGTAAAATCTGAAAAAGTTTGCGCATTGTAAGCTTTGGTTTTATCATCTGCTGTAACAGTAAGTTCTGCCGGAGTAATGGTTAATGTTCCCGACACAAAAGTGATAGTGTAGTTTCCGGATGTTAGATTTTCGGGGATAATTTCATGTTCACCAACATCTGTTGCAGTGGTGGCGGCTCCTGAAAAACCTAATGTTCCCTGAAGTACACTTTCGTCTTCACCCGATACAAAACCATCGTATACTACAGAAAATCCGTTAAATAACTGACCATCATAAACTTTTTCTTCATCATTTGCAGTAATGGTTAAAGGAACCGGAGTAATATCTGCAGTTGCCTGACCACTTGTTGTAATAAGCTGATAATTATTGGCATCGGTTCCGCCTGATATTTGAATATTGGTAAAGTTTACTGTTTTTCCGGTTCCTGCTTCCGGGCTTTCAAAGGCAGCATCAAATATAATGTTCAAAGCATCACCACTAACCCGATCATCATCAAATGCGGCACCCGGAGCACTGTCAGTACCATCGTAAGGCTTATTGTTTACTGTAAACCCTGAAAGATTCAATGGCCTGGGAGTAACTTCTGCTGATGTAGTTTGGTTATTAATTGTGTAGTTTATAGCATCATCTCCAATTAAAACAATATTACTGAGAACAACTGATTTATCCTGGCCAACATTTTTATTGCCAAAATTGGCAACTGCAACGGAAGTATCAATACTTACATCATCGCCGTTCTGAA
>SLOJ01000031.1 GCA_007132585.1 Bacteroidales bacterium
AAAATTCAAACGTCCGGCTTTATAAAAATACGTTTGATAATAATTTTTTGAAAAATCATTGATCACTACGCCTGAAACCGATGATGAGTGTGCAAATTTATTGTTTCCCAGGTAAATACCTATATGATTAATATGATTACTGTTGATTTTAAAGAAGATCAGGTCTGCTTCTTTTAGTTCTTCAACAAGAATTTCGCTGGTCATCCGGAAAATATCCCTTGAACCCCCCTTTAAATGGGTTCCGAAAACTTCATTGTAAAGTTTTTTAACGAGTCCTGAGCAGTCAAGTCCTTCTCTGCCGGCCTTTATGCGATGGGGTGTTCCCATGAGTGGATAAAGTGCATTAAAAAGGTCGATATTATTTTCTGCTGTAATTTCTATTCCGTTTTCACGGAAAAAAGAATAGCCGGCAATCATGGCAGTATCAAAAACTTCTTCCTGAAGTGGGTTAACCGGTTCGTTGGGCAATGGCGAAAACAATAAAAGAGTCAAAGGGACTAGAGTAAAGATTAGAATCATTTTAATAATCAGTGCATTGTGTTTTATGTCAGCAGGGCTTATCATATTCTCAGAGATCTTCTGCCATCAGACCTGGTGAAAATAATAAAATAGAAACAAGAATTTTAATTGAGGATAGGATCAGCAGGAAAGTTGGCCCAGATGGCATAATCGTTTCCCAGTTTTTTCAGGATGTTTCCCCAAAGTGCTTCAGGACTGCCGGCAAGCACCATATCTTGAGTTGCCTGGGTTATAATCCATGATTTTTCTCCCATTTCGCGGTTCAGCTGACCTTTTTCCCAGCCGGAGTAACCAATAAAAAATCTTACCTGCTCAGGACCTACAAGTTTAAGGTCAATCAGTTCCATAAGTTTATTAATGTCTCCACCCCAGTAAATATTTCCAAAAACATTTAAACTTCCGGGGATTTGTTCCCCTAAAGTGTGCAGGTAAAAAAGTCTTTCGGGATGCACCGGCCCGCCAAGGTATAAGGGGAAATCATTTTTTGGGAAATCCTTTACTACTTCATTGAGTTTTAAATGAATGGGTTTGTTTACGATAAGACCGAAAGAGCCTTCATCTGGCTCGTGTTCAATAAGCAACACGACTCCTTTGCTGAAATAAAAATCACGCAAAGCGGGTTCGCTTATCAAGAGTCTGCCTTGTGAGGGTTGCAGATTACGGTTCATGTTTATTGTTCTTTTTGTGGTGATTAAATTTTATACTGGCAAATGGTTAAAGTCTTTGAATTAATTAAAGAATTATCTTTGCATTTACCTTCAAACTTTGAAACAACAAAAAGAATACCATTGTTCATATGTCAGAACCGGGCCAGAATAAAAAGTTTGAGCAGCTGCGGCATCAGTATCCTGTATTTACTTACGAAGAATTTTCGTGGAGCATGAAGGGGGATACCTTATTATTTAATTTCCATTTTAATCTTGGGAACAGATATGACTTTTACCCCGGGCATTCAATAGATCTTAAGAACTGGTCAATAAATCTTCCTGACGATGAGATTTTGGATAACCTGGTATTTCATATTGGAATGGCAGAACTGGTGAGTTACTGGAAAGCTGCCTGCTCACCCACAGTTCTTGTTAAACCCTACAGACTTAAGCCTGCACAGCGTACCTGGTGGAAAAAGTTGTATTTTCAAGGGTTGGGTGAGTTTTTCCATGTTAATAAAATTGAAACCAATATGCATGACTTTATGTCATTTGCATTTGAGAAAAATACAAATCCTGCACCCGGTGCATTTAGTCATGATCTTGATGATACATTCCTTATTCCTGTCGGGGGAGGGAAAGACTCTGTGGTTACTTTGAGTATTCTTGGAAAAGATACACAAACATCTGCTGCCATGGTGATCAATCAGCGTGATGCCACTATTAACTGTATACGTACAGCAGGATTAAATAAAAATACGTATGAAGTTAAAAGGACAATTGACCCCATCTTACTTGATCTCAATGAAAAAGGTTTCCTGAACGGCCACACACCCTTTTCATCATTACTGGCTTTTGTAAGTGCACTGGCAGCGGTAATTACAGGTAAAAAACACATCGCGCTGTCCAATGAATCCAGTGCCAACGAAGCCACAATTCCCGGAACAAACATCAACCACCAGTATTCAAAATCTTTTGAGTTTGAACAGGATTTCAGGTCATATCTTTATGAATTTATAAGTCCGGATATAAACTATTTCAGTTTTCTTCGCCCGCTGAATGAACTTCAGATAGGTGCATTGTTTTCGCGTAATACGGAATATTTTGATGTTTTTAAGAGCTGCAATGTGGGAAGTAAAACCGATACGTGGTGCTGTAATTGCCCCAAATGCCTGTTTACTTTTATTATGCTTTCACCTTTCATTGAAAAGGGTGTTATGGAGAATATTTTTGGTGAAAATCTTTTTGAGAATGAAAAACTTGAAAAAACACTTTATCAGCTTGCCGGACTGACACCCGAAAAACCTTTTGAATGCGTAGGAACCATTAATGAGGTAAATTCTGCCCTTGCACATTTATGTAAAAGTAAAACTTACCAGCCGCTTCCTGTTTTGCTTAAAAAGTATAAAAAGGCTACCAGCGGTATCAATTTTACACCGCTGAAAGAACAGCTTAGTTACTGGAATGGATTTCACAGTCTTAATCCCGTATTTGAAAAGCTTTTGAAAGAATCGTTAAAGACTGTTCAACAGGATATTTTATGAGCAAACCCCATATTCAGGAATATTTTCAAACGAAGTTTACCGGAAAAACCATTTGCCTGCTTGGGTTTGGCAGGGAAGGAAAGTCCAGCTACAGGGCCTTACGTAAATTTGTACCCGATTTAACTTTAGTTGTTTCTGACAGTAACCCACATTGTAGAAATGAATTTGCAAATGAATTTGGCGCTGATCCAAATGTCTATTTTTATTGTGGAGAAGAGTTTCTTAAACCGCTTACCCAATGTGATATTATCATTAAATCACCTGGTGTCTCCCTGAAGGTGCTGGTTAAACCTGATATTACATCAAAGATTACATCGCAGTCTGAAATGTTCCTTGAACTCTTCAGAGATCAGGTAATTGGTGTTACCGGAACCAAGGGGAAAAGCACCACGGTTAGTTTGTTGTATAACATCTTTAAAAATTCAGGCAGAGATGTTCTGCTTGGGGGAAATATTGGTGTACCTCCATTGGATTTTCTGGATCAGATTAATCCTGAAACGCTTTTGGTATTTGAAATGAGCAGCCATCAGCTCGAAAATATAAGGGTTTCTCCCAAAGTGGCTGTTCTGCTCAATATATTCCAGGAGCATTTGGATCATTACGAATCGTATCGGCACTATCAACTCGCTAAATTCAATATTGCTCGCTGGCAGAAGCCTGGAGATATCTTTATATTCAATGGCATGAGTGAGCTGATCAGGAAGTTGCTTTCTGAGTATGATACGGCTTCCTTAAAGATGGTAATTCACTGCAATCCGAATGATGAAGCAGGTATTCATTGTAAGTGTGATGATCTTATAATTGATGATGGTAGAGGGGAGATATGTATTGAAAAGTTTTGTTCAGAGAAAAAACTACCCGGCGAGCATAACCTTACCAATATCCTTGCTGCCGCTATGGCTGCATATACTAAAAGGGTTGATCCTGTTGTTATCCGGAAAACTACAGAAACCTTTGAAGGATTGCCACATCGGCTTGAATATATCGGAGCACGTAATGGGGCCCGTTTCTATAATGATTCTATCAGCACCATTCCGGAATCAACCATAGAGGCTTTAAAAACTTTACCTGATGTGCATACGCTGCTGCTTGGCGGGTTCGACAGGGGTGTGGATTATTCGTTACTGGTAAGTTATCTTAAGGATCATCCGGTTAAGAAAACTCTATTTATCGGCAAAGCAGGCCGGCGCATTGCAAATGAGTTACTCAATGCTGATGATTTGGATAAGGCATTTATTTTTCAGGATTTTGAAAGTGCGGTAAACACAGCAATGAGCATAACGCCTGCCGGTGCTATTTGCCTTTTATCTCCCGCTGCTGCCAGTTATGATATGTTCAAAAACTTTGAACACAGGGGAGAAAAATTCAGGCAGATGATCTTTGAAAGTGATGCATCTGCCTGATCATAAAACTTTGAAAAATCAGCCGTTTATTTCCCTTTTTTCTTTTGAGGTTTAATCCCTGCGGGATTGCTAACGGCTTTATTTCGAGGTCTGAGCTTTCCATAGGAACCCCGGAAAATCTTACCTCTTCTGGTTTTCATATCTCCTTTGCCCATGGTAGAAAAATATTTGGTTTAACTTATATGTAATTAATCAGAAAACAAATATACTAAAAAATACCTGTTCTGTTTTTATCCTTTTCCAACTCAATTCTCATCCGTCGCATAAAGGTTTTGGGGTTTTTGATGGTTTTCAAAGCAAAATCAAGCAAAAGGGTCTCTTTTTCTTCCTCTGTTAATTGCCAGTTTATAACTTCTTTTCTCATTCTACCGGTAAGTTCATACAAACAAAGGGCTGCTGATACCGAAATATTGTAACTCTCTGTAAAACCATACATGGGGATTTTCACAAAAGCATCAGCATGTTCAAGGGCAGTTTCAGAAAGTCCGTCGCCTTCGTTACCCAGCACCAGGGCTGTTTTTTGTTCCAGCGGAAGATGGGTAATAAGAATATCATTTTTGTGGGGACTGGTGGCAACAATACGGTAACCTTTTCTTTTCAGCTCTTTGTAGCATTGTAAGGTGTTATTTGCGTTTTCGTTGAATTTGTATAAATTGATCCATTTATCTGCTCCTACAACAATATCCTTATTTAATTCATAGCTGTTTCTGTTCTCAGTAATATGCAAATCCTGTATTCCCATAAGTTCGCAGGTTCTTATAACGGCACTTGCATTATGCGGCTGAAATATATCTTCAAGCACAACTGTAATATAACGGGTTCTTACATCAATGATGTCATGAAATTTCTGCCATCTCTCATCCGATATCATCTCTTTCAGATGCCCAAGGATATAATTGCGGGAATTCTTTTCAAAACTCATGGCAGCTTGTTGTTTGATTTCAGCATAATACCGATGGATTTATAAAGAATACGACAGGCAATAATTCCGTCGAGTGTGCTTGTTCCTGTTTCCACAAGATCAAAACCCATAATCTTCTTTCCGGAAAGTGCTATTTGTTCGAAAAGATATATTACCTGGCTATAGCTTAGGCCGCCGGGCACAGGAGTGCCTGTTCCGGGGCAATCGGCAGGCTGCAACCCGTCAATATCAAAACTTATATATATTGTATCGGGGAGCTCTTTAATGATCTCATTGCAGATGTTTTTCCAGTTCTCACCTGCAAAAAGTTTATTATGAATATCTCTTGCAAAGAATGCCTTCATTTGTTCAGGATTCTCTCTTATGATCTGTAACTCCTGCTGACAAAAGTCGCGCAGACCAACCTGAACAAATCTGCTTATTTGTGGCAATTGCATGGCATTATGCATGATGGATGCATGCGAATGGGTAAATCCTTCATATGCATGACGAAGATCGGCATGTGCATCGATCTGCAGCAAGCCGAAGTCATGGTTCTTTTCGGCAATAGCCTTGATAAGACCCAGAGGCGTGCTATGATCACCACCTATTATCACCGGTAGTTTGTTTTGTTCAAGGTAGCAAAGCGACCGTGATTTGATCTGTTCGCAGAGTTCTTCGCAGGCACGATTGATTTCTTCCTTGATTTCGCTGAATTCCGGATGATCTTCCTGCGATTCGTTCTGTTCCAGCCAATGGATATATTTTTCGGCCAGGGGACGCAAAGAATCGTTTCGGCGAACCATTCGGCGCGAAATTTTTTCCATGGCAATCCCTGCTTTCCAGAATCCGGGAGCGAACTCATCATAAAGGTCTATTTGTGATGATTGCATAAAAATATTTTGAGGGCCACCTGCCGTGCCTTCAAGATTCGAAACAGTTACATCCCAGGGTACTGGCATAATGACTACATCAGCCTCTTCAACAGAAAAGGGCAGTCCGAAGATGTTGGCATTGGTGTTTCCCACTCCGTTGGGATCAAAGTTTCTGATCTTCTCAGATTTAGTTTCTGTATGATTTGCCATAGTGTTTTTTTATTCCGGATAAAAATATGTTTTTTTACGAAAGGTTGCAAGAAATTAATTTAATGAAATGGCCAGATAGTTTGGTTTACAAAGATTAATTAAAAAGGACACAAAAAAACCCCGGATGAAATGTCCGGGGTTTGCAAAATAAATTTTTACATGTGGTTATTTTACCACGTCAGCAAGTTCTGCACCAGCCTTGAATTTCACAACCTTTTTGGCGGGAATTGTGATTTCCTTACCGGTTTGTGGGTTTCTACCCTTGCGTGATTCTCTTTTAGAAACGGAGAAAGATCCAAATCCTACCAATGCTACGCGGTCACCTTTTTTCAGTGCGCCGGTTGTTGCGCCGATAAATGCGTCAAGAGCTTTCTTTGCGTCTGCTTTTGTTAAGCCTGCGTGTGATGCCATTGCATCAATTAATTCTGCTTTGTTCATTTTTCTAGTTTTTAGTTAGGTTTCGTTTAAGTAAATATAGAATTTTCCTTTAACCATTGCAAATATAGGCTATTTCTAAAAAAAAGCAAGCTAAATATCACAAAACTACTGATTTTGTTGATAAAATGGGGGGTATTGTTAATAACTCGCAGCAAAATACCTGTATTTACAGGTGTTTTGGAAAGTATACACTTCTTCTGTATTTGATCAGTTACATTCCGAAAAATTATATCCACGCAGAAATTCCTGTGTATTCATGCGCTTTTTTCCGGCTGCCTGCATGCTTTTAGCATTTATAAATCCATCGGCAGTGCTTATTTTGATGTAATTTTTGTTATCGGTTAGCAGTTTTCCCGGGAGGTACTGATGATTTTCTTCTATAGCTTCTGCCTCAAATATCTTCATCATAAATGATTCATTTTTACCAACACACAGTTCTGTAAACGCACCCGGTACCGGATTTAATCCACGAATGAGATTCCTGACCTCTCCGGATGTTTTATTCCAATCGATCCGGCAATCTTCGCGGAATATCTTGGGGGCTTTTTTCAGGGTTTGGTTATTACCCACCAGCTCTTCCTGGGGTATGGGGATGATATTGTCTTCTCTTATCCTGTCAAGTGTTTCCACTACTAATTTTGCACCGAGAAACTTCAGTTTATCATGCAAACTACCCGCAGTATCATTGGGTTCTATTTTCATTTCGCGCTTATCGATGATTTTTCCGGTATCTATTTTACGATCCAGAAAAAAAGTAGTAACACCTGTTTTGTTTTCACCGTTAATAATTGCCCAGTTAATGGGCGCAGCACCCCTGTATTGGGGTAGCAACGAAGCATGCAGGTTGAAAGTTCCTTGATGGGGTAAACTCCAGACAGCTTCAGGAAGCATACGAAAAGCTACCACAACCTGCACATCGGGCATCAGTGATACAAGATCTTCAATGAATTCAGGTGCTTTGAGATTATCAGGTTGCAACAAATTCAATCCTTTTTCCAATGCATATTTTTTAACTTCAGAAAACTGTATTTTACGCCCTCTGCCTGCAGGTTTATCTGGTGCTGTAACCACTCCCACTACCTGGTAGCCATTTTCAATAATAGCATTCAGCGATTCAACTGCTATTTCAGGGGTGCCCATAAATACGATCCTGAGATCTTTCTTTTGCATCATGATTCAGATAATATTGTTTCGTAAAAGTACAAAAAGCCCGAAGATGTTCTCCTCAAGGCTTTTTAAAATTTTTATTGTGAATAAGAAATTCTTACAACTTTCTTCTCAAATCCACCATCTTTATAGCAGAAATGGCAGCTTCATCACCTTTGTTTCCGTGCTTTCCGCCTGCTCTGTCTTTGGCCTGTTGCCAGGTGTCAGGAGTAAGTACACCGAAAATAACAGGAATATTGGTTTTCAGGCCCACATTGGTAATGCCATCGGCTGCCGCATTACATATAAATTCAAAGTGCCTGGTTTCTCCCTGAATCACACAACCCAGGCAAATAACCGCATCCACTTTTGTAGTTTCTGCCACAAATTGTGCTCCCATGGGTAACTCAAAACTGCCCGGTACATAATGAATGTCGATGTCATCATCTTCAACACCATGTTTCTTAAGAGTATCAATGGCTCCCCGGCAAAGTTCAAAAGTAATTTCATCATTCCATTCAGCTACTACAATGCCAAAACGCATCCCCTTTGCTTCAGGCACTGCATGGATATCATATTCAGAAAGGTTTTTCTTTTTGTCTGCCATTTTCTCTTTATCGGTTATTTGCCAAACACTAAACAGGTAAAATTAAAACATCTGCTTTTCAAACTCAATCCCAAACTCAATTTTAACCCAGAATCGCTCACGCTCTCAGGAATTCGCTAACGCTCAGCCTCAACCTTAGCTTACTCTTGCGCCGTTTTTACCCTGGCTATGAATCTTTCAACATTTCTGCCTTCGTTGGTCTCGGAGAATTCATCGCGGATTCTCTGATATGCATCAAGGGCTTCTTTATAGTTTCCTTCCATTTCATTTAGCATACCCAACTTCATGAGAAAAGCAGGAGTGGTAAGCTGGTTAGGTTCATGGTCAGCTGCTCTTTTGTAATACCTGATGGCATTTCCGGTTTCTCCCAGTTGCAGGTAAGCATCGCCAATGGCTCCTAATGACATGGCACCAACCATCTGGTCGCGTCTTCTGAACTTTTTAAGATGCTCAATGGCTTCTTCATATTCACCCAGGTTCAGCAATGAAACTCCGGCATAATATCTTGCCAGATTAGCTGTTTTGGTCATGCGATATTCTGAAATGATATCCAGAAACCCAAGGTTTATACCATCTCCCTCGAGTGCCAGACGTAAACTGTCTTGCTCGAAATACTGCTCTGCAGTAAACATTTCTGCACGGGCTTCCTGCTCGCGCGGTTCAATCACAAACCGCGTGTAACCTATATATCCTGCAATAAGAAGAACTATTACGGCAACAGCACCAATAAGCAAATTCTGATTACGCTCAATGAACTGTTCACTTTTACTTAGCGCCTCTTCTACGGCAACAATATTCTTTTCGCCCTGATCTTTTTTCTTTTCTTTCATTTTATATTTTTCTTGAAGACTTTTAAAGCTTTGTTTTTTCAGGCTGCAAAAATAAGCTAATTTTGCGTGTTTCAAATATTTTATTGCAATTTTTTATGCTGTAATGTAGTTGTATTTCATATAGTTTCTTTATGCAGTGAAAGAACTTTAAGATCACCTTGTATTATTTATTGTTTGTTGCAAATTAAAAATTGTTTAATTAAAGTATCTTATAATATAATAAACGCAGTAATATTATTTCAGGAAAGGAATGAAAAGAGTTTTTTGGTTTTCAGGGGTGTTAATAGCAATTGTGTTTGTTTTACAGATGCAATCCTGCCGGATTGATGATTTTGACCCATCACCCGATCTCAGGCTTGAATTTTCAGTTGATTCACTTTTGTTCGATACCGTTTTCACGACTATTGGCTCTTCAACCCGGTACTTTAAAGTTTATAACCCAAACAATTCGCGTATTAATATTTCACGTTTGCAACTTGCCGGTGGCAGTTCATCCTATTTCCGTATCAATGCCGACGGCAGATCGGGTACATCCATACGAGATATTGAAATCGGTCCGCGCGACAGTATCTTTGTTTTTGTAGAGGTAACCGTAGACCCCGTTGATCAGGATCTACCTTTAATTATAGCAGATAGTGTTGTTTTTGAAGTCAATACCAATGAACAGGACGTAAAACTGGTTGCCTGGGGACAGGATGCAAATTTTATCCGTCCCAATGTAAATGATACTGTCTTGGGTATTGATTATCACCTGATAACAGAAAACAGTGTGTGGACCGGACCTAAACCCTGGGTTATTTATGGACTGGTGCTTGTAGCTCCGGATGTTACCCTTCGCATTGAAGAGGGTGCCCGGGTGCACTTTCATAACCAGTCGGCTCTTATATTTCTCGAAAGGTCCAGCTTTCAGGTTGAAGGTACCCTTGAAGAACCCGTTATGTTTCAGGGTGACCGGTTAGAACCCGGATACAGTGATCTGCCCGGGCAATGGGGTTACATATGGCTTACAGCCAACAGCCGTAATCACAGCATTGATAACGCAATCATCAAGAATGCTACATACGGTATTGTTATGGATTCAATCGGAAGTCTTACCGAACCCACGCTTAGAATCCGCAATACCATTATTAAAAATATGGACCAGACTGGTCTTGAACTGCGGGGCGCATGGGTAGAAGCAAGCAACCTTGTTGTAGCCAACTGCGGCGTGCATGCCATAAGTATGAGTCTGGGCGGTAGTTATGATTTCAAACATATTACCGTGGGCAACTATTACAGTTTGCCGGGTTCAATCCGGCA
>SLOJ01000022.1 GCA_007132585.1 Bacteroidales bacterium
CATCAATAGATGCCCCTGAATTAAGTTCAACTGATTGACCTACTGCTACTTCACGGTCAACTCCTGCAACTGCTGTAAGACCATGTAAAGCAGACTCATCTTCACATGAGGTAAAAGTGATAGTAAAAATGAAAATAATGGGAAAAATAAAAATGCTTACTCTTTTCATAGTTTTTTTGATTTTAAATGATTATTTCTACATTCTCTATTATAACTATTACAAGAAAACATTTAAAACCGGCTCACTGAAATTTTAAATTTTATGATAAAATCTCTGATTTGCCCATATAATCTTGAATTAAAAGCAAAAAAAAAATTAGTATACGGCTTTTTGTTTAAGTATAGTTTTTGGATAGATCAGATCTCTATCTGCTTTTTTATTTTTAATAACTTTGTATAAGAAGATTATTTGGTATTCCTTCCGGCTTTGATCTAGCCGGAAAAGCTTTCCGAATTTTTCCCTTATAATTTAAATTAAGTATTTAGTGAAGAAAATAGCATTTCAAACATTAGGATGTAAACTGAATTTCAGTGAAACCTCATCCATAAGCCGTCTGTTTGGTAAAGATGGATTTGAACAGGTGAGTTTTTCTGACCCGGCCGATATATATGTTATTAATTCGTGTTCAGTTACCCACAATGCTGAAAAACGATGTAAAACTTTGATAAAACAGGCCATGAAGAAAAATCCTGATGCACATGTGGCGGTGATAGGATGTTTTTCGCAATTAAACCCTGAAGAGATCAGAGCTATTCCGGGTGTAGACATTGTTCTGGGAAACTCAGATAAATTCAATCTTTTTGAACATATCAAAAACCTGGAGGGCAGGAGTAAGGGAAACAGGAAGAATATTGATGTTGCGGTGCAGGAACCGGAAAGTTTTGTTCCCGGCTTTTCCATGGATGACCGTACCCGTTCTTTTTTTAAAATACAGGATGGTTGTGATTACTTTTGTTCCTATTGTACCATACCCATGGCACGTGGTCGCAGCAGGAGTAATACGATTGCCCAAACCATTGAAACAGCCACACAAATTGCCCAAACCAACATGAAAGAAGTGGTTCTTTCTGGTGTCAATATAGGTGATTTTGGAAGGGAACATGGTGAAGACTTCCTGGGATTTCTTAAAGAACTTATCAAATTAGAAGGGTTGGAGCGTATACGTATTTCATCCGTTGAGCCCGATCTTCTCACTGATGATATAATCGAGCTGGTTGCATCTAGTTCCCAGTTGATGCCTCATTTTCATATTCCACTACAGGCAGGTTCTGATAAGCTCCTGAAAGATATGGGAAGAAGGTATGATACCGGTTTGTTTGCTTCGCGTGTTAATAAAATCAAAAGTCTTATGCCCGA
Source organism: Bacteroidales bacterium (assembly GCA_007132585.1). Lineage (GTDB taxonomy): Bacteria > Bacteroidota > Bacteroidia > Bacteroidales > UBA7960 > SKVR01. The sequence goes on from SLOJ01000022.1 coordinate 1,358, forward strand.
TGCCTGTATTGCTGCAGACCTGATCGTGGGTTTTCCCACTGAAACAGAAGAGCTTTTCCGTGAGTCCTATGAATTTATTCGTAAACTTGATATTTCATATGTGCACGTTTTTACTTACAGCGAAAGAGAGAACACAAGGGCATTAAAAATGGATAACAGTGTTCATCCTTCTGAAAGGGCCCGCAGAAGTAAAATCATGCAACAGCTTTCGTCTCATAAAAAACAGGTTTTTTATAAAGAAAATAAGGGAATGTCATCTTTTGTTTTATGGGAAAAAGAAAACGTAAAAGGTTTTATAAATGGTTTTACAGAAAACTATATAAAGGTGAAAAAGCCCTTCAATCCTGTAAAAGTGAACACCCTGGAAAAAGTAAAATTGAACCATTTGGATGAGGATGGAGTTTATTTGGTATGATGGAGGGGGAAAGTTAGAAAGTTAGAAAGTAAGAAAGTAAATGTTGCTTATTACTTTTTCGGGCTCAGCGCCTTAGCGACTCCGCGGTTTTAATCAAAAATCTGAAATACAATATGATAAATACTGAAAAAATTTGCGAAGATGTAATACAACTGACCCGAAATACTGGTGCCTTTATCAGTTCAGAACTTGATAAGGTGAGGCAACATCATATAGAATCGAAAGGTACGCATGATTATGTAACCTACGTAGATAAATCTGCTGAGGAAGAACTGGTAAAAGGTCTGCAGAAAATACTGCCTGAAGCAGGCTTTGTTACCGAAGAAAACACCATTAAAACGCATCAGAAGGATTATATGTGGATAATTGATCCGCTTGACGGTACCACCAATTTTATACATGGTATTCCGTGCTTCAGTATCTCAATTGCGTTGATGCATAAAACAGAGATCATTACCGGAGTAGTCTATGAAATAAATCTCGATGAGTGTTTTTATTCATGGGGCGATGGTAAGGCATTTCTTAATGGTAAGGAAATAAGTGTATCAGGTAATAAGAAACTATCTGACAGCCTTTTGGCAACAGGGTTTCCGTATCATGATTATTCACGTCTGGAAAAATATCTTGAACTGTTTACCTGGTGTCTCCATAATACGCATGGTGTTCGGCGTTTGGGCAGTGCTGCCGTTGATCTTGCCTATGTGGCATGCGGAAGGTTTGATGCCTTCTTTGAATACGGCCTGAATGCATGGGATGTTGCAGCCGGCAGCTTTATCGTGCAACAGGCCGGGGGTGAAGTAACCGACTTTTCGGGAGGAGATGACTTTATTTTTGG
>SLOJ01000038.1 GCA_007132585.1 Bacteroidales bacterium
CCCCTGGGACCCTCTGATTAATCCCGCACGTGCGGGACTCTAACCAACTGAGCTAAGGAGGAGTATTCTGTTTTATTTTTGTTTTACTCCCCGGGACCCTCTGATTAATCCCGCACGTGCAGGACTCTAACCAACTGAGCTAAGGAGGAGTATAATTTTATGTAAAGATCATTTCCGTATTTGGAGTTGCAAAATTAGTAATTTTTTAATACCCGAAAAACTTTTTTCCCGCTTTTTCGTATTCTTTACTACAAACAAGGTTTCGGGCCCAAAAAAATAACGTGAAACCCTGTTTTTTCCCATAAAACAATTGTTATTTTTGTAGCTTGAAAAATCTGCCTTTATGACTGAAATGATTCCTGAAAAATACCTCAACATACTCAGGACAGCAAATACAGACTGGTTTCCTGCCCGAAGTTACCGGCGCCATGTCATTCTGTTTTTGCTGATTTTTCTTTCAGGGGTTTCACAGACCAAAAAGGGCAATTACTTTTTCAATCCAACTCCGATTCAGTCTTCATCACATGCAGGTTATTACAGTATGTTTTATTCCGAAGAGGAGATAGAATACCTTGACAATCGGATTACCCGGCTGCTCATCGAGCAAAACTTCAACGGAAATGTGCTTATTGCCCGTTACGGGTCGCTAATTTACGAGCGTTCCTTTGGTTTCTCCCACTTCAACAAGGTGGAGCCCATGAACATTGAAACCACTTTCCAGCTGGCCAGTATAACCAAAACCTTTACCGGAACCGCCATACTCCTTTTACAACAGGAAGGATTGCTGAATGTAAACGACACCGTTAAAAAACATATCCCTGAATTTCCCTACGATAATATTACCATCCGCCACCTGCTTACCCACACTTCCGGGCTGCAAAATTACATGTGGCTGGTAGAAAGGCATTGGCGAAGCAACAGCAAGCCCAACAATGAAGATGTATTAAGGCTATTTGTCAATCATCGCCGCCCCCTGAATTTTAGCCCGGGTCAACGTTTTGAGTACTCCAATACCGGTTTTGTTTTCCTGGCTCTTATTATAGAGCGAACATCGGGAATGTCGTATGCAGAATACATCCATACGCATATTTTTGAACCCCTTAATATGAACCGCTCTTTCGTTTACGATCTTCATAACCCTAATGAAATCGAAAACCGGGCTTACGGTTTTCGCCAGTGGAGAGGAAGACACATTATCATTCCCGATGATAATCTTGACGGACCCCTGGGCGACAAAGGCATTTTCTCAACCGTTGGTGATCTTTTCAAATGGGATCAGGCGCTTTACCGCAGTGCTCTGCTGCCCGCTGAATCATGGAGTCAGGCGTTTGAACATGGCCGGCTGAATAACGACTCAACAGTAAATTATGGTTTTGGATGGCGACTACAGAACTATCTTGACAAAAAAATAGTCCACCACCCTGGTCGCTGGCATGGCTTCAGAACCAGCTTTAAAAGATTTATCGATGACCACACCACACTTATCCTGCTCAGCAACAATAACCAGAATATTGCCCATATCATTGAAGGTATTCAGGATATTTTGTATTACGATGAAAAAGAGATATGGATGACCGAAATACAGATGGACCCTTTGGATGCAGAAACAGAAGAGTTTGATACGGACCCTTCACATGAACCGGAACCCTGACATCCTGACTTTTATGATTATTTACCCCGAAGATAGCTTGCTTTTCACTATTTTTGCCATCGAATAAAAATCCGGCATGCCGGACCAAAAAAACTCTGTTCATGCAAGTGAAAATTGTAAACAAATCCAACAATCCACTTCCTGCTTATGAAACCATCTATTCGGCAGGAATGGATCTGCGGGCTTTCTGTGATGAGCCCGTTGTAATTGATCCCCTGGAACGGGCACTTATTCCAACAGGTTTATTTATTGAACTGCCGCCCGGGTGCGAGGCACAGGTCAGACCGCGCAGCGGACTTGCCGCAAAACACGGAATTACCGTGCTCAACTCTCCCGGAACCATTGATGCGGATTACCGCGGCGAAGTGAAGGTGATCCTGGTAAACATCTCAAAAGATACCTTTACCATTAACCCGGGAGATCGCATCGCGCAAATGATCATTTCGAAACATGAAAGGGCCGAGCTGCAACCTGCCGAAGCCCTCAACGAAACATCGCGTGGTGCTGGCGGTTTCGGGCATACGGGAGTGCAATGATGCTGAATGATGCCGTTTAACCCCATCAGCATCTTACAAATAAACCCAAAGTTCAACAAAGAATAATTAATTCCGCAACACAATGAATATTATTATCCCGATGGCGGGCATGGGCACCCGAATGCGCCCGCACACACTTACCATACCGAAACCTTTGCTTGCAGTGGCAGGAAAACCCATAGTACAAAGACTTTGCGAAGATATCGTAGGCGTTTGCAGCGAACCCGTAAAAGAAATCGGCTTTATTATAGGGGATTTCGGGCCGGAGGTGGAAAAGCAACTGCTCCGGATTGCTCACAATGCCGGTGCAGAAGGTAAAATCTATTATCAGAAAGAAGCATTGGGAACCGGACATGCCGTGCTGTGCGCTGCACCTTCACTAAAAGGAAAAACCATTGTGGCATTTGCCGATACATTGTTTCGTGCCGATTTTATTCTTGATGAAAAACAGGATGGCATCATCTGGACACACAGGGTAGAAGATCCCAGTGCCTTCGGGGTGGTCAAAACCGATCCAAAAGGTATCATTACAGGATTTGTGGAAAAACCCGCAACTTTTGTGTCTGACCAGGCAATTATTGGAATTTATTACTTCAAAGACGGCGAATTCCTGAAAAATGAACTTCAGCACCTTGTTGATGAAAATATTGTGAAAAGCGGTGAGTACCAGCTCACCGATGCACTGGAAAACATGCGGCAAAAAGGCACAAAATTTATTACCGGTGATGTTGCCGAGTGGATGGACTGCGGAAATAAAAATGCCACCGTGGAAACCAACAGAAAAGTTCTTGGTTTCGAAAAAGAACTTAACATCCCGCATAATACAGACACCCATAATGCAGTTATTATTCAACCATCATATATTGGTGACAATGTAAAGATCAAAAATGCCATTGTGGGACCTTATGTTTCTTTGGGAAAAAACAGCAGTATTGAAAACTCGGTAATAACCAACAGTATTATCGGGGAAAATTCAAATATAAAATTTGCTGTACTCGATAATACCATGGTGGGCAACAATGCCACCTGGGAAGGAAAAGCCGTAGAACTGAGCCTGGGTGACTACTCACAAATAAAGAGCTAAAGATTTTGTAATTTTATGGCTTATAGATCATTCTTGAAGTTTGCATGAGCATTACGGCTAACAAATGGAGATGAACCGAGCGAAGCGAGTTCAAGAGCAACTTTAAAACAAACATTTGCGAATAAAGTAAAATCATGCAAATTCCCTGCCGGCAGGCATCAAACCAACCGAGCTTGAAAAGCGAGCTTAGCGAAGCTAATTACTTAAACAAATTATTTTCTGATGAATTCAATATTTCGAAACATTATATTATTTTCTCTGCTGACAACTCCGCTTTTTTGGGGATGTACAGGACAGAAAAAGATAGTGGAAGAGGCTACCATTGATGAGTCCCCTGAACCTGTGGGACAGATAAAGCAACTGGAAAGCACTGCACTGCTCATTGATGCAGGCAAACAAAAAATGCTGGGCAATGCCACCAATGCCATCGTATTGTATGCCGAAGCACTGGACCGTGACCCCCTCAACTCAGCTGCCGCCTATGAACTGTCGAAACTGCATGCCCAGCAGGGTCACATGCAGGATGCTGAAAACTTTATTAAGCGAGCCGTCCGTATTGAGCCTGAAAATGTCTTCTATAAGCTTCTTCTGGCGGATATTTATTTCATGCAGCAAAAAAATGAAGAAGGCCTTGCTGTGCAACGCGAGCTGGCCGAAATGTATCCCAACGATCTGAATATACAAATCAGCTTTTTAAGCACACTGTTGTATACCGAGCGCTTTGAAGAGGCCATTGAAACCATTGATCACATAGAAACCATCAGTGGCTTTAACAATGAACTTTCCATGCAGAAACAACAAATATTGATGGAGATGGGCCGGAACGACGATGCCATTACCGAAGCCGAACGCCTGGTTTCCTTTTTCCCTAAAGAACCTGTTTACCTGGAATTACTTGCAGAACTTTATTCTCAAAACAATCAGGAAGAAAAAGCTTTTGAAATATACCACCGCATGCTGGAGGTACAACCCGAAAATGCTATGGCCCGGTTACTGCTGGCTGATTATTACCGTGAAAGAGGTGATGATGAACAATCTTTTCAGCAACTGAAAATGGCCTTTCAAAGTGAGCAGTTCAGTGTGGAAGGCAGGGGTAGGATACTATATTCGTATTATATGATGAGCGAAGAAGACTCGACTTATCTTGAACAAGCCTGGCAGTTGCTGGATATCACTATTGAAAAACACCCCGACGAAGCAGAGGTTAATGCCATTTACGGCGATTTCCTTTACAGGGAAGAACGACTGGAAGAGGCCCGGGATTATTTCTACCGCGCTGCCCGACTGGAACCCTCCGAGCTGAGGTTCTGGCAGCAAACCCTGCTTATCGATTCAAGACTCCAGGATTACGACAGCATGCTTGAGGCTTCAGAGGAAGCATTGGAATACTTTTTTGAACAACCCGTATTGTATTTCTTTAATGGACTGGCAAATTTTCAAAAAGAAAAATACGAAGAAGCTGTAAGTGCCCTGCGGATGGGTAGCGATCTTACGGTTGCCGACCCTGAGTTTCGCGTGGAGTTTTTAAGCCTTATCGGAGATGCCTTTCACCGGCTGGAAGATCATGATGCATCTGACCGTGCATACATGGAAGCCCTTTCGTTGGAGCCCGAAGACCCCCTCCTGCTCAACAATTACAGCTACTACCTTTCACTGCGAAATATCCGTCTGGAAGAAGCCCTTCAAATGTCATCACTTGCTTTAGAGCAGGAACCCGAAAATTCGGCCTATCTCGATACTTACGGCTGGATCAATTATATGATGGGAAATTATACAGAAGCCAAAAAGTGGATCAAAAAATCTTTGGATCACAGCGATACACCCAGCCCGACTGTTCTTGAGCATTACGGTGATGTGCTTTACAAACTGGGTGAAAAAGAAGAAGCCGTCAAATACTGGGAAAAAGCACTAAAGGCAAAACAAGAGGATGTGTTTGACCGGGGATCTGAATTTCTGGAAAAAAAAGTTAATGAAAAAACGCTTTACGAATAACTGTATTGTAATACCGGTGCAGCAAAAAAGTTTTGGCGGGAGAGAGAATGATTTTGCAGAAATTGCGTTATAGAGTATAAAAAAATTGCCAATGAATGAATCAAATTATTTCCAAATGAGCAACTATAAAATATTTCGTCTGAATACCGGCAAGCTTATAATTCTGATGCTTGTCATCCTTGCCGGTTGCAAGGGCCCGGGAATTCTCACCCCCACAAGGGCTCCACGTTTATCAATGGAAAAGGTTATACAACGCATTGATGATAATCAGCCCGAGTACAAGTGGATGAGTGCCCGCTTCTCGGGAAGTGCCAACTGGGAAGGTCGCTCACAAAACGTCAGCGGCTCCCTGCGCATACAAAAAGATGAGGCCATTTATGTTTCCATCGCCCCTCTCCTGGGTATTGAAGTGGCGCGCGCGCTGATCACTCCTGACAGCGTTAAAATCGTTAATCGCCTTGAATCTACCTACTACCTCGGCGACATAAACATACTAAACCGTATGTTCAGTGCAGATGTTGATTTTTATATGTTGCAGGCACTTTTCATGGGAAATGATTTCCCCCATTTCCGCAACGATCAGTTTACATTATTGCTGGAAGAAGAAATGCTAAGGCTTCATGCGGCCCGGCGTATGCGAAACGGTGGAATCGGGAACCCCATCAATCAGGCCATCATACTTGAACCCGAACATCTTCGGATCCGTTCCAACACTATTCTTGATGAGAATTCGGGAAGGGCATTGCGGGCCGATTACAAAGAATGGGAGCATGTGCAAGGCCGCTGGATACCCTCTGAACTGGAAATCATGTTTTCTGATGAAAGAAACGTATCGAATCTTGAAATGAAATACAACCGTATTACGCTCAATGAACCACAGCGGATGCAATTTTCTGTTCCTTCAAGATATACGCCCATTTACCTTACTGATTAAAACCATCACGAACTGATCATGCAAAGCAAGTGCTTTTCAGAAATATTCCGCTCAATACAGCTAAGGATGTTCATCCTGTTGCTGTTTATTGTACTTCAACCGGAATGGATAAAAGCGCAGGACAGGAGTGAACTGGAAAGAAACAAACGCCGTATTGAGCAGGAAATAACACTCCTGAACCAGATGCTTCAGGAAACCAGATCAACTGCCGAGCTCAATATCAACCAGCTGGTGATGATCAACAACCGCATCAGTTCGCGCGAAAATCTTATCAGCACAATAAACAACGAAATCAATGCCATTTTGCAACGCATCCGCACTATTGATTTAGAAGTGGATGCGTTGCGCGAAGAGCTGGATGCGTTGCGCGAATCCTATGCCAACATGATATACTACGCCTGGAAAAACCAGAATGCCTACCAGCGTATTATGTTCATATTTGCCAGCCGCGACTTCAACCAGGCCTATTTGCGTATGAAATATCTGCAGCAGCTTACAAGACACCGCCAGTTGCAGGCCGAAAAGATAGAAGAAACCCAGGCAAAGTTGCAGGCAACCATCGCTGAACTGGAACAGCAAAAGGAGGAACAACAACAACTCCTGGCCGAACAGCGGCAGGAGATTGAAAACCTTCAGCAGGAGCGGCAGACACAAAACCGCAACGTGCGGCAATTGCGTACAAAGGAATCAGAGATCAGGGAACAGATCAAAAATCAGGAAAGGGCAGCCCGCGAACTTCAGCAAGCCATTGAAAGGGTAATTGCAGAAGAGCGCCGCAGGGCCGCCGAAGCAGCCCGTGCAGAGGGCCGGTCACCAACGGAAGCTTTCAGGCTGACCCCCGAAGACCGGATCATTTCCGACAGGTTTGCCGAAAACAAAGGAAGACTTCCCTGGCCCCTGGAGCGGGGTATTATTACCGGACATTTCGGCGAACAACCCCATCCTGTGCTCCCCAACATTAAGATCGCCAACAACGGCATCGATATTTCCACCACCGAAGGAAGTCGGGCACGAGCAATTTTTGACGGCACCGTAACACGGATTTTCAATATCGCCGGAGCCAATAACGTGGTGATCATCCGTCATGGTGAATACCTTTCTGTATACGCTAACCTCGCTGAAGTGTATGTGGTAAACGGCCAAAAGATAAGTACCCGGCAGGAGATCGGACTTGTGGCCACCGACCAGAGAGAATCACGCACCATGGTGCATCTCGAGGTATGGCATGGTAACAATAAATTAAACCCAGCCGATTGGATTGCCCGGCAACAATAAAATAAATGGATATCTCAAAACAAATAATGTAATAATATTTTCATATCTTTGCCTCAAAGTACTTTAAAATAAGATAAACCATGACTACAACTTTCATAACAGCCATGATCGGCCCACCCGAAATTATCATCATCGCCATTATCGTTTTACTGCTTTTTGGCGGAAGAAAAATACCTGAGCTTATGCGCGGCCTGGGAAAAGGCATGAGGGAATTCAAAGATGCCCAGAAAGATGAGGATGAAAAGGCTACCCCGGAAAATAAAACCGACGAATAATCAGGTTGATCGAACTACTTTACAAACTCCGGTTCAATGGTTTTCCACTACGTAATCTTTACGGAAAAATCATGATTTCTCCTATTGTTTGTTTCCGGGAAAATAACAATATTTGACAGAAAAAAAACGTGCTCTTCCATAACGGAAGTAAACCCTTTACGTTTTTTTACGTACAACAATATTGTGTATTCAATCTGATATCTATCAACTCTTAATGCGAATTTCAATGTCAGGAAAACTTTTCATTCAGGCTTTCATTACAATACTTTTTGTAACTGGTACAACCCTTTTTGCTTTTGCAGATGAGAATAATACATCAAATCATGTTCCTCCTGAAGAACAGCAATGGGAGCCTGCACCCGATGACCCGGTAATTGCAATGCTCGACAGCCTTGCATTGCTGACAGTTTTCCGCAATCTTGAGAAAAGAGCCGATACTGCGGGCCATCATGGTAAATTTCCTCACGGTTTTGTCCCCCAGTACCACGACTCCATATACATGGCACGCCTTGATGAGCTAAATGCACTCTCGCCCATTGAATTTGTATTTAACCCTTATGTGAAGGCCTATATAAATGTATATGCCAATCGCCGGCGTGAACTTACCGAAAGAGTAATGGGTCTGGCACAACTCTATTTCCCGCTTTTTGAGGAACAACTCGATAAGCATGATCTGCCCCTTGAACTAAAGTACCTTGCTGTAATAGAATCGGCCCTTAATCCTGTGGCTCGCTCGCGTGTGGGTGCAACCGGCTTGTGGCAGTTTATGTACGGCACAGGTAAAATGTACGGGCTGGAAGTAAACAGCCTGGTTGACGACCGCAGTGATATTTACAGATCTACAGTTGCTGCATGCGAGCATTTTGTTGATCTTTATAAAATTTACAATGACTGGAACCTGGTCCTTTCGGCATACAATGCCGGGCCCGGTAATGTAAACCGTGCCATCAGGAGGGCAGGAGGCGTTCGCGATTTCTGGGCCATTCGCCATTTCCTGCCCAGGGAAACACAAAACTACGTGCCTGCTTTTATGGCCGTTACCTATGTAATAGAACATGCCCCTGATCACAACCTGTATCCTAATCCTCCCGTTTATTCACATTTCGATGTGGATACACTGGTAGTAACACAACAACTGAGCCTGCGTACCGTAAGTGAGTTCCTCGATATTCCGCTGGATCACCTGCGTTATCTGAACCCCACATTTCGTCAGAATATCATACCCCATAATCCCCGATCCCCCTATTCTTTGCGTATTCCTCGCGATTATACAGGTCTTTTTATGGCCAATGCCGATACCATTTACAACCACAAAACCCCTGAGCAGATCCGTCAGGAAGAACTGGCAGCACAGATGAGAGAAACCACTGTACACGTTGTGAGAAGCGGAGAAGTATTGGGCACCATTGCCCGGCGATATGGCACCAGTGTAAGAGAGATTCAGCGGTTGAATAACATCAGGGGTACACTCATAAGGCCCGGTCAGAGACTCATTGTAAGGGCACCCGCCCGTCCAACCACCGCACTGGCTTCCACCGATGCCAATACCCACGTAGTGAGAAGAGGTGAAACCCTCGGGGTTATTGCTTCACGATACAGGGTAAGCGTGGACCAACTCCGGCTTTGGAACAACATTGGCGGTACAACTATTTATGCCGGCCAAAATCTTATTGTAAGACAACCCGAGAACTTTTCTGCACAAACACAGCAAGAAAAGAATGATCCCGGTCAGGAAGAACTCGCTGCAGAAGAAGAAGAAGAAGAAACGGAAGGATTCATCTGGTATATCGTTCAGCAAGGCGATACCCTGCAGGATATCGTTGAAAAGCATGATGACATTACCCTGGATGATCTGAAAGAACTCAATGACTTTGGTTCATCCAGCCCGCTGATTCCCGGCCAGCGTATTATCATCGGAATGGAAGAATAAATTTTTTTGCTATTTTTGATCCTTGAGGCAATAATATGCCTTTTAGTTTTGTTTGCTTTAGAAACCCCCTTAAAACCAAGATCATGCAAAAACTATTCTTACTCTTGATATCGCTTCTGGTGGTATCGTGCACAATCAGCGAACGCCCCAGAAAACCATCTGCTACAGGGAAAGCAGGCGAATTGCTGGTAATTACCCCTGAGTCACGCTGGGAAGGGCTTGCAGGAGAGCACATCAAAGATGTTTTCAAATCTATGGTACCCATGTTACCCCAGCCGGAGCCACATTTTAACCTGATACACATTGATCAGAAATCTTTTGTGAAACTTTTTGAAACACATAGAAATATTTTTTTCGCTGTGTTTGATCCCTCACTGGAAAGGGGAAAGATTGAGGTAAACAGGAATATTTGGGCCTATCCGCAGCGGGTCATCAGGATAACGGTACCCGATGAAGAAGCGCTAAAAAGAGTGCTTGAAAACAACCGGCAAACCTTTATTGATATGTACCTGGAAACCGAAAGAGAACGCCTTATTAACGCCTATCGCCGCATGATGAACCACCAGGCCCGCAAAGTGGTACGCGAAGAGATGAAGCTCGACATTACCGTTCCTGAGGGGTATTTCGTTGCAAAAAATGAAGGGAATTTCATTTGGCTCAGACAAACAGGTACACGCGAAGAACTTGACCTGGGGTTAATGATCACTGTTTTGCCCTATAGTGA
>SLOJ01000121.1 GCA_007132585.1 Bacteroidales bacterium
AAACGGTATTCCAGATTGGTTTCAAATTTAATATCACCATACTGGTCAAATTGATCTTCATTGGGATTGCTGTAGCTTCCCGGGCCCAGCGAGTAGATTCTCCAGGCCCTGAGACTATTGGCACCCCCACCGTAATAACTTTTAATAAAAGGCATAACTTCTGAATTCCCATAAGGAAGACCCAAGCCGCCCATTATTCGTAATACAAGAGTTTGCTCATCATCGATAACCTTGTAGAACCTGAAATCAGCATCTCCCTTAATATATTGTGAGTAAGGAATGTTGAAAATATTAAAACTGCCTTCCGCATCAAGGGGAAGATCAAGCGCACCTGCAAGAGCATCCAGAACATTTCCTGCCGTTTCAAAATTTGTTCTCAGGTAAATAAAATCTCCGGTTTTACCAAGTTCCTGTGTATTATACACATAGGTATATTTCAGGCCCAGTATCAGGTGATCGCGGAAACGACTCAGGATAAGGGGGTTTGCATTGGGTATATTTTCCCGCAGGATGGAGTCGTTAAAAACCCTGATTGAACTGATTTCAATGGGGTTTATAAAATGGCGTTTTTGGGGTGTCTCATTCCACTCAAATCCGTAAGTAATATTAAGTACATAGCGCGTATAATCGGGGCGCTGGCGAAAATTGATACCCGTTTGTATAGTACTTTTGGGTCGTGCATTCCTTGAAAGGCGTTCAAAGGAAAAAGGAAGGATGAGTTTGGGAAAATCTATTCCTGCCTCCACGCCTAACTCAAGGGTATTAAAAGGAAATCGCTGAAAAACATCACTTGAACGTTCACCGCCTGTAACTTCCAAAGCCCCTTTAAACCTGAGATTAAAAATTTCAGCCCCCCTGAAAATATTTCTGTTCTGATATAGTATATTACTCGCTACCCCAAGATTGCCGGCAGTATTTAATCCTTCAGCTTCAATGGTAAAAGCATTGGCCGGTGATCTGTTCAATTGCACCCGGGCATCCAGAAAGCCAAGCGTATCAGATGGCTCGCCATATTCAGGCAGCGAACTCTCGGAAAAATTCAGGTTGATAAAGCGAAAATTTCGCATGCCTGATAAGAAAGCATACGATTGCTCAACATCGCGCAAGCGGAAGTATTCACCCGGTCGAAGGATAATGTGATCAGATACCACGGCGGGTCTTATGCGAAGGGGACCGTTATGTAAAAAAACATAATTGTAATTCTTTTCTTTTGCATTCATTGTTCTTACAAAAACCGTCGTATCTTCACGTGCAATATCTGCCTGTAGTGCACTGTAATCGGGCAATATCATTACCTGATCAACAATAAAACGTCGGTGCCGTAATTCAATTACCGAATCTCTTATGCCCGGAACAGGCCTGACAGGATTATTAACTATCAGCTCAATATTTACTTTGTGCGAGTTCAGGTTGCTGTCAACGCGGAAGATTATAAACTCGCGGTTAAACTGATAAAACCCTTCATTACGAAGATGGCGGGCCAACCGATTTCGTTCATTCTGGAGCAAATCTGCATCATATCTTTCGCCCCTATCTATTATTGAGTTGATCGTATCGGTATGAATAAAGTCCTTTAGCCATGGATCTTTTACATTGTAGGAAAGTTGATTTATTGTATAAGGTTGGTTGCCTTTTATGCTATATGTAATAACAGCCCTTTTTCGTTTCAATTCTTCATCATAATTAACTTCAGCGTTAAAATATCCTTTTGAGTTCAGATACAATTCAAACTGCCTGACTGTATTTTGGGAAAGTATGGGATCATAGATCACGGGTGCTTCGCCAATGGTATTTTTCATCCAGTTTCTGAAACGGGTTTCACGGCCTCTGTCAGCCAGTTGATATACATTCAGGTGGAATCGGTAAAAACCCAGTATACGCCGGTTAGACCTTTGACGAAAATAAGATGAGAGTTCACTGCGGTTAATATCTGCATCTTCAATTTCAATACGATTTCGGTTAAGCAGATATTGTCCTTCGGGCAATCGTTTTGCAGGGTTGCATGAAGAAAACAACAGAAAGCCCGAAAAAAGGAGAATGATATATGGAAAGTATTTTATCACTATTGGCCCTTGGGAATAAAATAAATGTTGCCAGATACTATGCTGATTATGCAAAAATAAAACCATTTTGCTAATACGTGACAAAAGGAGGTATTTGTTTTGAAATAAATTTTGCAGCGTTTTTCTAGAATAAGATATTTTTCCCTAAAAAAGCTTTCTTGCTTTAACAAGCATTATAAAACCTTATATTTGCCAATCATAACGAACCAATCCTAATTTTATGACTCTTATCACTTCCATTTCCGGTATCAGGGGCACACTGGGCGGTAAAGCCGGAGAAAGTCTTACCCCTGTTGATATTACAAAGTTCACTTGTGCATACGGTAGCTGGTTAAAAAATAAATTTCCCGAAAAAAGGTTGAAAATTGTCATCGGTCGCGATGCCCGCATTTCAGGGCCGGTTGTAAACAAAATGGTTACGGCGTCATTGCAATTTATGGGCATTGACATAATAGACCTGGGTCTGGTGCCCACACCTACAGTTGAAATAGGTGTTAAGGAATATGATTGTCATGGTGGTATCATTATCACTGCAAGCCATAATCCCAAAAACTGGAATGCGCTAAAACTTCTGAATGAAAATGGTGAATTTCTTAACCAGGAGGAAGCTCAGGAGATGATGAAATTTACACAAAGTGCATTTACAGGATTTGTTTCAGTTGAAAAACTGGGAACTTACACCAAGGAGGAAACTGCCATTGAAATGCATATAGAGAAAGTCCTTGCTCTTGAACTTGTTGACGCAGAAGCCATCGCCGCAGCAGATTTTCATATTGTTGTTGATGCTGTAAATTCCGTGGGTGGTATAGCGGTACCTATGTTACTTGAAGCATTGGGTGTAAAAAAAATTACGGAGTTATTTTGCGAACCCAATGGAAAGTTTCCACATAATCCTGAACCGCTGCCGGAGCATTTGAGTATCCTTTCGGAAGAAGTCCAAAAAGTAAATGCCCATGTGGGTTTTGCCCTGGATCCTGATGCCGACCGACTGGCTATTGTGCGGAATGATGGCGAAATGTTTGGAGAAGAATACACACTGGTATCAGTGGCTGATTTTGTATTGTCGCAAACAGCAGGAAATACTGTAAGTAATCTTTCATCCACGCAGGCTTTAAAAGATGTTACGGAGAAACATGGGGGGAAATATTACGCATCGGCAGTGGGTGAGATCAATGTAGTGCAAAAGATGAAAGAGGTGAATGCAGTTATTGGCGGAGAAGGAAATGGTGGAGTTATTTATCCGCCTGTACATTATGGCAGAGATGCTCTCACAGGAATTGCCCTATTCCTTACACACCTGGCAAAATCCAGAAAAACTGTTGTCGCACTGAAAAGGGAACTACCCGATTACCACATTTCCAAACATAAAATCGAATTGTCGGATGGTATTGATCTGGGTAATATTCTAAATAAAATGGCCAGCCGCTATAAAAAGCAAAGAATTGATAAAACCGATGGTGTGAAGATCTATTTTGACAAAGAATGGGTACACCTGCGCAAATCGAATACCGAGCCCATTATTCGCATCTATGCCGAGAGCGATAGTGAGGTTATGTCAGAAAATCTGGCACGAAAAATTATGGTGGATATCAGTGAGTTGATTAAGGAGTAGTTTATGGGTTGATAGTTCTTGATTTTATTTTTCTTACCGCAGAGACACTACGGCGCTGAGTTCGCAGAAGGTTATTTTAAATATCGAATATCGAATCTTCTTACTTCGGTCTCCGTTCTTTGTTCCTCACTCCCTCATCTTCAGCAGAAACTCGTATGCTTCCTGAATTTCAGTGATCTGTTTAACTGTAAGACTGAGCCTGTCGTTAACTTCCCTGATCTGGCATTTACGAGGGTGAAACTGCACGAAACTAAGAATTTTACCGAATGTTTCTGTTGAATAATAATCTGAATCCTGATTGGAAACGAAATAGCCAATAAACTTCCCCGCTTTAAGAATTACCTTTTCAAATCCAAGCCGGGCAGCAAGCCAGCGGAGTCTTATTGCCATAAACAATCCCTGCGTTTCAGAGGGAACAGGTCCGAAACGATCAAGCATTTGCTCTGCAAACTGCTCAAGTTGTTCTTCGCTGTTCAGGTTGTCTAGTTCTTTGTAAAGACTTAATCTCTCGGTTGTGTTTTCAACATAATCAGTAGGAATAAGAAGTTGCAGATCGGTCTCCAGCACACAATCATTCACAAAATAGTGATCGGGTTTCTCTTCTCCTGCAAAATGCTCCTTGAACTCTGTTTCTTTTAATTCGAGCATGGCTTCATCCAGTATCTTATGATACATTTCAAACCCGATTTCAGAGATAAACCCGCTTTGCTCGGCACCCAGCAGATTTCCTGCACCCCTGATATCCAGATCGCGCATGGCAATATTGAACCCGCTTCCCAAATCTGAGAACTCTTCTATAGCTTTAAGCCGTTTACGGGCATCTTCGGTGAGTGTTGTGAGCGGGGGTGTTATCAAATAGCAAAATGCTTTCTTATTCGTACGCCCTACCCTACCCCGCATCTGGTGTAAATCTGATAAACCGAAGTGATGCGGGTTGTTGATAATAATGGTATTGGCGTTGGGGATATCAAGCCCCGACTCTACAATAGAAGTAGCTACCAATACATCATGATATCCATCAATAAATTCTACCATAACTTCTTCCAGTTTTGTGCCGGGCATCTGTCCATGGCCAATAGCAACACTCAGATCGGGTAATAATCTTTTTATCATTCCGGCAACATCTTCAATATTCTGAACCCGGTTATGGATAAAAAACACCTGGCCTCCGCGCGATACTTCATACATGATTGCATCACGGATAAACACTTCATTAAATACATGTAACTCAGTAACAATGGGATAACGGTTCTGCGGCGGAGTATTGATGAGTGACATGTCACGTGCTTTCATCAGTGAAAATTGCAAAGTACGTGGTATTGGTGTTGCTGTAAGGGTTAAATTATCTACATTCACCTTAAATTTTTTCAGTTTTTCTTTCGTAGAAACCCCGAACTTCTGCTCTTCATCAATAATAAGCAAGCCCAGATCCTTAAATTGTATATCGCCGCTTACCAGCCTGTGGGTTCCAATGAGTATATCTATCTGACCATCTTTGGTTTTTTTTATGATCTCCTTTTTTTGCTTTGTGGTTCTGAACCGGTTAATATAATCAATATGACAGGGAAAATCCTTTAATCTGTCTTTAAAGGTATGATAATGCTGTAATGCAAGAATAGTAGTAGGTACAAGCACCGCCACCTGCTTACTGTCATTTACTGCTTTAAATGCTGCCCTTATAGCTACTTCGGTTTTACCAAAACCCACATCACCGCATATTAATCGATCCATTGGATAGGGTTTCTCCATATCCTCTTTAACACTGGCCGTTGCTTTAACCTGATCGGGAGTGTCTTCGTAAATAAAGGATGCTTCCAGTTCGTTCTGAAGATAGGTATCAGGCGAAAAGGAGAACCCTTGTTTTGCCTTACGCTCAGCATACAACTTTATAAGATCTTTGGCAATATCTTTAACACGGCTTTTGGTTTTCTTTTTCAGGTTGCCCCATGCAGGCGATCCCAGTCGATTCAATACCGGCTGTGTACCTTCTTTTCCCGAATATTTTGCAATACGGTGAAGTGAGTGTATGCTTATGTATAGAATGTCATTCCCTTTGTAAATAAGTCGAATGGCCTCCTGAAGTTTTCCGTTTACTTCAATTTTCTCCAAACCACTGTATATGCCCACCCCATGATCAATATGTGTAATGTAATCTCCGGGTTGCAGATTGTTAAGTTCCTTTAATGTAATGGCTTTTTTACCCGGGAACTTATCACGTATACGGAACCGATGATACCGTTCAAAGATCTGATGATCGGTATAACAGGTGATCTTTTCCTGTAAATCTACAAATCCTTCATGAATGGAAATGTGTAAAGTATCATGCTTAAAATATCCATCCTGCTTTTTTTCTTCAGCAACTATTTCAAAAATAGAATAGATACGTTTGATCTGGCGCGGATTATCGGATAGAATAAAGTTTGTAAAACCTTTAATGGTTTTTTCAACCAGGTTTTTGATCAGAAGTTCAAAATTTTTGTTGAAAGAAGGCTGCGGAGAAAAGTTGAACCTGAACTCCTGACTTTCTGCACCCGCCAGCATATGCCTGCGGAATTCAATCAGCCGGAAATCCTTAAGCTTTTCGAGAAAGGCAGCACCATCCAGAAACATTTCATCAGGCTTACTGTGTTTTATCCCGGATCGGAAGTCGGCAAATATCTCTTCTGCAATTTTAAAGGCATTGTCAATCCTTTCTTTTGCAAAAAAAGTATCGTCATTCCAGAAAACTGTATGAGAGGGCAGGATGGAGAAAAAGTCCTCTTTTTCATATTTTTCAGCCATTTGACTGATATCAGGCAGAATGGTGATCTTTTTCAGCCTCTCTACCGATATCTGATTTTCAGGATCAAATGTTCTGAGGCTTTCCACCTGGTCGCCCATGATCTCAATTCGAAAAGGAAAATCATTGGAGTATGAAAATACATCAATAATACCTCCCCGCAATGAAAACTGGCCGGGCTCCACCACAAAGTCTACACGATAAAAACCATATTCAAGAAGCAATTCCAGAATAAAATCTACAGATGTAAATTCTCCTTCATGTAATGATAATGTATTTTTTTTAAGCGCTTTGCGCGAAACCACCTTCTCAGTCAGTGCATCAGGATAAGTTACAATAATAAATTTGCGGGTTTCTGATGAAAGTCTGTTAATCACTTCTGAGCGTAAAAGCACATTAGCATTATCTATATCGGTGGTTTCATAAGGCTTTTTATATGAAGATGGAAAAAGAAAGATGTTTCTTTTTTCATAAGTAAGATCTCTTTCTTCCAGCAGGTTTTCCAGGTCATTAAAAAAGTAAGCTGCTTCCTCACGCGATGAGAGAATAATTACAAAAGGCATAGGTACCGATCTGTAAACAGCTGAAGCCACCACAGCAGACGATGATCCGGCCATACCTGTTAACCTGACAGGATCAATAATTCCCGATTTAAGGTGTTCACTTATATCAGTAACAACTGGGGATTGCTTATATCGTTGTAAAAATTCTGCGGTTTTCAATTTGCACTTCTACTTACTGAAAAAAACAGGCAAAGATATTCAAACGCAAGCTCAATGGCAAATCAGTAAGCAATTTGCAAAGCAATAAAGTAAAAGGAAATGAAGTAAGAAGACTATGAGCAAATACAAGTAAGATAAATGAATTTCTATTTCTTCGCAGAATTCATTTCCGGTGAATATTTTACCATGAATTCTTCAGCTTTTTCAACCATCGATTTTTGACCAATAAATAATGGTGCGCGCTGATGTAATGTTTTGGGCTGAATTTCCATGATCCTGTTGAAGCCATCTGAAGCTTTTCCGCCTGCCTGTTCTGCAATATAAGCTACCGGGCAACACTCGTAAAGCAATCGAAGTTTTCCTTTGGGTTGTTTTGTTGTTCCCGGGTAAATAAAGATGCCTCCCTTTATAAGATTCCTGTGAAAATCAGCCACCATTGAGCCTATATACCTTGATGTATAAGGTCGGAGAGTCTTGGCATCATCCTCCTGGCAATATTTGATGTATTTTTTCACACCCTCCGGAAAGTAAATGTAATTTCCTTCATTGATAGAATAAATATTTGATGTTTCAGGGAATTTCATCTCGGGGTGTGATAAACAAAAGATACCTACACTCGGATCAAGAGTAAATCCATTTACCCCTCTACCGGTAGTATAAACCAGCATGGTTGAAGAGCCATATATAACGTAGCCGGCCGCAACCAGATTTACACCCGGTTGCAGCATATCTTCAAGTTTACCGGGCCCGACATCTGATTTACGGCGATATATGGAGAATACCGTACCGATAGAAACGTTTGCTTCAATATTGCTACTGCCATCCAACGGGTCAATGGCTACAACATACTTGCCCAGATCAGAAAATTCATTTTGAAATGAAATAATTTTCTCATTTTCTTCCGAAGCAATAGCACAACATTCTCCTCCGCCCTTCAGGGCTTCGATAAAACGCTCGTTAGCAAAAACATCGAGTTTTTTCTGGGCTTCTCCCTGTATGTTATCAGATCCTTCAAAACCGAGTATATCTGCAAGTCCTGCAGCATTTACTTCACGGTTTACGATTTTGGCAGCTGTAGCAATATCATTTAATAGGCGTGTTAATGCTCCCTTTGCCTGGGAATATTCCGCCTGTCTTTCCACAACAAATTGTGTGAGTGTTTTGATTCTGTTCCGGGTGGTCATATGTTTTGATTTTGATTTGCAATTACGGTATTTTTTTTAACATTTCAAAAAAATAAACATGTAGAATCATTCTAATTTAATAATCAGCATGAAGTTCTTCACCCCAATAAAAAAAGTGAAAATTAATTACAGTTATCAAAGACCTGATATGTCTAAGTATTACAAATATCACATAAACAAAATAATCGCTCTTTAATATGTACAGCTTTTTAATACAGACAGGAATAAAGAACAGATATAATCACAGGCCTGCATTTATCATTTAAAATTAATGCTTTAGCTAATAATCAATTTCAAACCTTTTGAGGGTTTATAGTGGTTTAAAAAGATAAAAATCTTTTAACTTTTTTTAGAGATTAAAATAATACAATCTTAAAACACTGTATATCTGTATATTAAATATTACAAGATAAACAATTCAAAGGAAAAAATAATATTTGTTTAGCTTTTTTATTTATTAGATAAACATTATCTGTTGGTTTACGTTTTAAACACTGCTCACAAACCAAAAATTATTCACTTAAATTATTAATTGTATGAGAAAAACAAAACTAAATTTAGCTTTCGCAGTCATAGCATTTTTTTCCTTTATAGGATTGACAAATGCACAAACTGCCAGACTGCAAATCATTCATAACTCAGCAGATGCTGCAGTTGAGAGTGTAGATATCTATGTTAACGATGCTGAGTTCTTATCAGATGTCGGCTTCAGAACTGCCACTGCATTTGTGGATGTTCCGGCCGGCGTTGATCTTAACATCGTAGTAAGTCCTGCCGATGCAGGTATTGAAAACGGTGTAGGCCCGGTAACTGTTAATCTAACAGAAAATGAAACCTACATTGCCATTGCTTCAGGTATTGTAAGTGCTTCGGGTTATGATCCTGCAGAGCCCTTTAGTCTTGAAGTCTTTACACCTGCAAGAGAAGCAGCTGCAAACCCAACTGATGTTGACTTACTTGTATATCATGGCGCCACAGATGCTCCAGAAGTTAGTGTTTGGGTACAAGATGCCACTGAAGCATTATTTAATTTTGAATATACAGATTTTACCGGTTATCTTTCGCTTCCCGAAGCTGATTATGTACTGGAAGTTCGTACTGCTAGCGGAGAGACCGTTGTTGCTTCATTTGTAGCACCACTTGAAACTCTCGGACTTGAAGGCGCTGCCCTTACTGTGTTAGCCAGTGGATTTCTTAATCCTGATAACAACAGCGACGGTCCTGCTTTTGGTCTTTTCGTGGCTACTGCCGCAGGTGGTGATTTGATTCCCCTTCCTGTTTATGAAGAACAGCCAGCTACTGTAGTGGACATTATTACAGGTAGTAATATTCATACAACCCTTGCTGCCGCTGTTACTGCTGCCGATTTAGCTGAAACATTGCAGGGAGAAGGTCCTTTCACCGTATTTGCTCCCACAAACGATGCGTTCGATGCGCTACCCGCAGGACTGCTTGATGATCTGCTTGATGACCCAACCGGTTTACTTACCGATATTTTGTTGTATCATGTTGTTGGTGCCACTGCCCTCTCAACCGACCTGGAAGACGGACAGGAAATTACAACCCTGCTTGGTGAAGATGTTGTAGTTACCATCACCAATGGATCTGTATTTATTAATGATGCAGAGGTAATACTTGCTGACCTTGAAGCAGGTAATGGCGTGGTACACGTTATTGATGCTGTATTGGTTCCCGAATATGACATTCAAATTACTGAAAATGACATATACGGCAATATTCTTACTGACGGTGCAGGTAATACATTGTATTTCTTTTCATCAGATGCTGATGGATCATCTGCCTGTGCTGGCAGTTGTCTTGACAACTGGCCTCTCTTTTATGATGAAAATCTTTATTTATCTGCAGGCCTTGACCCTGATGATTTTGACTCAATTGATCGTGGCGACGGCGTAATGCAAACCACTTATAAAGGTTGGCCGTTATATTACTTTGTTAATGAT
>SLOJ01000027.1 GCA_007132585.1 Bacteroidales bacterium
CCAACCACCACCTTTATATTTTCAACATTGATATCTGCCCCCTCGAGTTCTTTTAAGATGATATTTCTTCTGAATTCGTACTGATCGGTAATTTTTTCAAATTTTTCAATATCCTCGCATGAGTGTTTGATGGTTTTTAAAAAAACCTCACGGGTGTTTCTGAATACAGCAATTTTTGTTGTTGTTGATCCTGGGTTAATGGCCAACAATAGTTCTTCTTCCATGTTTTGATAATTAAGGGTTTAAATGAATCTAATCAGTTGATAGCTGCAGCAAGTGCAATACTGCTTAGCTTTGTTTCATCGCTGTCGGCACGACTGGTTAACACGATGGGTGCTGAGGCACCAACAATAACCGCAGCGCATCTGGCCTGTGCAAAATAGATAAAGCTTTTATAAACCGCATTACAAACATCCAGATTGTCACCAATCAATAAATCAGCGTCACCTGCAACAGTGCTATTGATTTTTTTAAGTTGTGCACTTTTGCTGCTGATAGCATTATCAAAAGCAAGAGGGCCATCAATGATACAATTGGCAATCTGGCCTCTGTCAGCCATTTTTGCCAGGGCAGCAGCCTCCATTGAAGATTTCATGTCGGGGTTAACGGTTTCAACGGCACTTAAAACCGCTACTTTTGGATTAGGGATCCCCAGTTTTATCAAATAGTTGACAGCATTTTTGATAATGGAAACCTTCCCTTTGAAATCAGGGGCAATGTTCATTGCCGAATCGGTAAGCGCAATAATTTTATGATAAGCAGGCACTTCAAAAAGGGCCAGGTGTGAAAGCAGTTCGCCGCTTCTCAGCCCCCATTCCTTATTCAACACAGCACGCAGCAGACAGGATGTACTCAGATGTCCTTTCATAAGAATATCTGCTTTTTTTTCAGAAACCAGTTTAACAGAAAAGGCCGCAGCCTTTTCATAATCAGGTTCATGAATGAGCTCAAAGGCTGAGATATCCAGGTTTGCCTTTGAGCAAATTTCATCGATCCGGGTTTTATCGCCCACAAGGATTGCATCAACAACACTGTTCCGGGAAGCATTAATGACCGCCTCAAGTGCACTTTGATCCTGTGCAGCAGCAAGTACAAGCTTCTTTTTGGTTTGTTTTCGAGCCAACTCATAAAGGTCAGAGAGTTTTGTTAACATAATGTTTTTTTTAAGGGTGATTATGTTTTATGGCCCCAAAAATACGAACTAAAATGCAAAATAATATTTTACAAAGACATATTTCGGTGATGATGTAAAAAAAAAGACCCGATCCGGGTCTTTTACACTTTAGTTTATTTTAATTACCTGATCAATTGATGTTGATAGACCGGGTTATTTTATTTTTTTCAGGATCTTCATAAGGAATAAAAACCCTAAGGAGTCCGTTTTCATATTTAGCAGAAATTTTTTCCGCATCGCTTGTTTCGGGCAGAGTAAAATGACGAGTAAATGCTTCCTGCTCATATTCTCTTCTAAGATACGTTACAGGTATTTCCTGATCGTCTTTTTTCTCGGCAGGTTCATATGAAATGCTAAGTACATTCTCTTCCGCCCTGATGTTAAAATCTGATTTTTGTAAACCCGGTACAGCCATTTCTATCATGAAATGGTCTTTTGATTTTAAAATGTTTGTATTGGGCTGGCAACCACAATTATCATTGAAGTTGTCATCAGCATTGTTGCGCATTGTTTCATTTAAAAATCTTTCAAAGTTCGGTTGATTACGCCATCTGATAATTGTCATAATTTGATTCTCCTATGTTTAATGTTCAATTTATTGATTTCAAATTTTCAAAAATAAATTGTCAAAAGTTATTCCATTCCTGAAAACTATACCACCAGCCTTAAAAAAGAAGACAAAATGTCCGAATACGGCTTTCAACAACCCAATAAAGCGACAATATGGCTTGTTGTTGTTATGGTTAATAATTTAATTCTGATCAACAAATACCTTTAACCGGGGTTTATTAAAATGTATCGGGCCAAATTTTAAGTATTTATATTTGCACCTTCAAAATAACTAACAGGTAAGAGTTAAAACAATTACTCTTATAAAAAACTTAAGGTGCTTACTGCTTTTTTGAGGTAGTTTCTATGGATAAACAACACAACAAAGTATTATCATACTTCAGATTCAGAAGGATTATCATTCCTGTGATCCTGGGTTTGGGGGTGGCAACATTTCTCCTTGTTCGAAACTTTGACCGTGATGCTTTCATTGGTATTAACTGGGTATGGCAATCCTATTTCTTCATTTTTCTGGCGCTTCTGATGATGGTTGTAAGGGATGTTGGCTACATGTATCGTTTAAGAGTATTAACTGACGGGCAAATCAGCTGGCGACGAAGTTTTGATGTTATCATGCTTTGGGAATTTGCTTCGGCAATAACACCTTCAATTATTGGTGGTTCTGCAATAGCCCTCTACATTGTAAACAAAGAAGGTGTAAGCATGGGCCGAACCACTGCAATTGTTATGATAACTGCATTTCTTGATGAGTTGTTTTACATATTAATGGTTCCATTCATTATTATACTGGTGGGGACACAAAATCTGTTTACTACTGAAGGGGAATATGTTTTTCTGAATACAAAATTTGGAACCCAGGGCATATTTGTAATGGGGTATTTATTTATCCTGGTTTTAACTACCATTATAGTTTACGGTGTTTTTATCAATCCAAGGGGCTTTAAGCTTTTACTTCTTACTATTTTTAAACTACCGTTAATACGTAAATGGCGAACCAAAGCAGCTGAAACCGGAAATGAGATTATAATTACTTCCCGCGAAATGAAAGGAAAACCTTTTATATTCTGGGTTAAAGCATTTGCCGGTACGTTCTTTTCCTGGACAGGTCGTTTCCTGGTTGTAAACTTTCTTATTATGGCCTTTGTATCAGGGGGTGATCAGCTGCTCATATATGCCCGACAATTAATCATGTGGGTAATTCTTCTCATTAGTCCTACACCGGGCGGAAGTGGTGTGGCCGAATTTGTATTCAGCGGCTTTCTGGGAGAGTTTATCCCTGCCGGCCTTACACCGGCCCTGGGGCTAATGTGGAGATTGGTCAGCTATTACCCGTATCTCTTTATTGGTGCTATTATTTTACCAGGGTGGCTAAGAAGAGTATATATTAAAAAGAAAGAAACAAAGTATATAGAATCGAAGGAGTATGTTCCCGAGAAACCCGTATAATTTTTTACTGAAAATTAAGGGAGTTATCAAAAAAACATTAGGTTTGCAGTTTTCAAACCCCTTTTTATGCCCTGGGAACACATCATTCTGGTTTTAATTACCGGAGTTGTTTGCGGAATAATAAATACACTTGCCGGCAGTGGTTCACTTATCAGTCTGCCCATTCTCATGTTTATCGGTCTTCCTCCTCATGTGGCCAACGGAACCAACCGTATTGGTATCCTCTTTCAGAACATTGTAAGTACCCGTAATTTTAAAAAACAAAAGATCCTTGATGTAAAAATGGGATGGAAAGTCGCTATTCCCAGTATTTTGGGATCGGTTACAGGGGCTTTTATTGTTCTTGAGCTTAATGAACGGGCTGTTGAAATAACAGTGGGTTTGGTGTTGTTTATTATGCTCATACCCATTTTTCTGAAGCCAGGGAAGTGGCTTCAGGGAAGTGGACCGGAAGAAATAGCATCGGGGCAAACTTTAAGATTTATCATTTTTTTTCTTATAGGAGCCTACGGAGGTTTTATCCAGGCCGGGGTTGGTATTTTTCTTCTTAGTGCGCTTGTACTTAATGCGGGTTACGATCTGGTAAAAGCCAACGCGCTCAAAGTATTTATTAACTTAATTTTTACTCCCTTCGCCCTGGCAGTATTTATTTACAAAGGACAAATAGATATTGTGGCGGGGCTTGTTCTGGCAGCAGGTAATTCTGTAGGGGCTTATTTTGCGAGTAAATATGCAGTTGCCTGGGGAGCTGCTTTTGTAAGGTACGTGCTTATATTGGTTATACTGGGTGCTGGAACCAAATTATTACTTTTCCCCTGATTTTTATTTGCTACGGGCTTTTTTGAAAACAATGTTTACGAAGGCCCTGAAAAAATAGTTCACATCTGTACACCAGCCACATTTTGCATACGATTCAAGGTATCTTTTTTCTGAGTCGATGATTTCCTCAAAGTTACGCGGCATATCGGCATAGTAGGGTGGAACCAGTCCGGGGCGGTAGTTGTGACGGATTTTTATCAAATCATTCGGATAAAGACTTTGATATTGCCTGCTTAATGGACGTACCCCGACAAGTTTCAGATCTCCTTTGAAAAGATTATAAAGCATAGGCAATTCATCTAACCAGAATTTGCGCATAAACCTTCCAAAGCAGGTTATTCTGAAGTCATCTTTAAATTTACCTCCACTTTCAAGACGATTTTTCTCATAAATGTATTGCTGAAGATATTCGGAGTAAGGGTACATTGTACGAAATTTATACACTTTTATTGGCCTTCCTCCCTTACCTGTGCGTTTCATTCTAAATACAGGACCATACGATGGAGATTCGTCGTAAACCGGATTCTTAACTTTTCTGGCAACAAAATAATAAAGATACCCATGGACCTCTTCGTGTAATACTTCAAAACCACAGGAGTATAGCCTGCCAAGGGTTTCTGCCCTGCTTATTATACGGTTACGGCCACCTGTGAGAGCAAAATACAATTTTTTTGTGATCGGTAACTTTGGAATTACACGTTTGAATATATAATCACCCAAAACATAAAGCTGATTTATAAAGCCGGGAAATTTATTCATCAAACGCTTGTATCGGAGCTCAAGGGTTTCAGAACAACCGATAAAAAAAGCATCGTTATTAACACTTTCGTTTAAGGTTTCAAAAAATTTATTTATCCTGCGCACATCATTAATTCTACGCAGATTAATAACAGCTTTTGTTTTTAGTTTGTCAATTTTATGAATATTGAATATGGAGGTTGTTGAAAAAACCTGTGTGGAGGGATTGTTTACATCTGCAAACATTGAAATCATTTGTAAAACATCGGGGCCGGCTTCATCAAGGATGTTTTTCTCAATCTTCGATACCCCTTCTTTAACTTCTTTTAAGGGTACATCCAGAACTTCCCTGGCAATAACTTCTTCGCCAATATAACGGAACTGCTTCTGATTATCCTTCATAAAAATTTCTTTATTCCCTGTCTTCCCTTATGCCTTACCTCTGGTTTTATAATTTGCTTTTGAAGATGCAAAGACAAATGTAAATTGTTAATTATGTTGCTTTATAGGTGTAACACTTAAAAAAACTGATCTTTTTATCCTATTTGCTTCACATGATTTTCCGGAATCTGGATTTCGATGGATTTATTTAACTGATCAATTCGCAATATTATTTTCATCCTGTTGTTATATTTCACCAACTCTGCCCTTAGTCCCCGAAGGGGCCCTTTTACGATTTCCACTATAGCTCCGGGCGGAATTTTTTCGGGCAAGGGTTGTGAAACTACTTCCGTTGAAAGTATCCATTTGATATTTTCAATTTGCTCTTTTGGAATCTCAACAGGTTTGCCTTCAAAGCTGATAAATTTTATTAATCCCGGTACAGTTAACAACCTGTGTAATTCAGATGGTTTGCTATAAACAAAAATATAAGAACTGAAAAGCGGGAGATCTATCCATTTTTTACGGTCGCTCCATTGCCTTAAAGTTCTTATCATGGGTAAATAGCAAGTAACACCCCTATCGAGCATAAACTTTTCAGCCTTCTTTTCATAACGAGGCCGGGTATAAGCTGCATACCATCCAAAATCATTCATGTTTTTCCAAAAAACCTGCAAAAGTAATGTTTTCGATCAGGAAAGATGGATTACTTTTCTTTTTATATGAAAAAAATATTGTTTAGCAGATGTTTAAAACAATAAAAACAAAAACCAGAGTATTATTATTCCATGACTCCCTCTGCCATTATTTATTACCTTTGCATGTTTACTAATAACCGACTGCAGCGAAATTAAAACAGAAAGAATTGGTTTTGTAGGGTTATTTTTGGAACTTTATTAACAATTGTGAATTTCTTGTTGCTAATTCAGGCAAATTATCTACAAAAAACATATAAAATTTAAAGAAATATGTTTTAAGTTAAAGTATTTAAATTTTCAGTTTTTTAAAAAACCAATACAATTTTGATAAACATGAAAGAACCTGTACAGTTTGGTTTAATAGGTGCGGCTGGTTACATTGCCCCCAGGCATATGAAAGCAATCAGGGAAACCGGAAATAATTTACTTGCTGCTCTTGATCCTTTTGACAGCGTGGGTATTATTGACAGCTATTTCCCAGACGCTGATTTTTTTACCGAACCTGAGCGATTCGACAGGCACATGGATAAACTCAGACGCAAAGGAGAAAAAGCTATTGATTTTGTAAGTATTTGTTCTCCTAATTACTTGCATGATTCACATATAAGAATGACTTTACGTAATCAGGCCAATGCCATTTGCGAAAAACCACTGGTACTGAATCCATGGAACCTCGACGGTTTGGCTGAAATAGAAAAAGAAACAGGGAAAAAGATCTTCAATATCCTGCAACTCAGGCATCATCACGCAGTTGTATCACTTAAAGAGAAAATAGAGAATGGGCCACAAGATAAAATTTATGATATAGACCTTACTTATATCACATCACGTGGATCATGGTATTTTTATTCATGGAAAGGAAATAATGAAAAGTCAGGTGGTGTTGCAACCAATATCGGGGTTCACTTTTTTGATATGCTTACCTGGATTTTTGGAAATGTGAAAGAAAATATTGTACATGTGAGCCAAAAAGAGAAAGCTGCAGGATACCTTCACCTGGAAAGAGCCCGGGTACGCTGGTTTTTAAGTGTAGATCGAAATGATCTTCCCTCTGTAATAAAGTCAAAGGGTCAGTTTACTTACAGGTCAATAAAACTTGATGGAGAAGAGTTTGAGTTTAGTGGCGGATTTACTGATTTGCATACTGTTACCTATCAGAATATTCTGGATGGTAAGGGATTTGAACTGGAAGCATCAAGGCCCAGTATTACCATCGTACATGATATAAGAAATAAAACTCCGGTTGGTTTAAAAGGCGAATATCATCCAATAGCCGGTCAAAAAAAAATAAAACCTAATCAATAGGTTCAAGCACATTTTCGATTTCGGTGCGCTGACTTTCCATCCAGTGGGGTAACTTTAATGAACTACCCAAGGATTCAATACCTTCATCTATCATGAATCCCGGACCCGACGTGGCTACTTCAAATAAAACCCCACCGGGTTCTTTGAAGTAGATTGACCGGAAATATTGCCTGTCCATAACCGGTGAAGGAGAATAGCCCGACTTAACCAATGATTTCCTTATTTGCTGCTGGCTTTCTTCATCATGGGTTTGAAATGCAAGGTGATGAACAGTACCTGTACCCGGCATCTGATTAGGTGATGATGGGTGTGAAATTAAATCAACAAAATGCCCGGGTTTATTATTACCTGAAAAAACCCTTACCCGGTCACCTGTGTTTTCCAGTATTTTATGATTCATTTCTCTCAATAAAAAGTCCAGAGTCGGATCAAAGGATCCATAGCTCAACACAGCACTGAAAAATCCTTTTATGGAATGTTCGGCCGGAATACCGGGCGTTTCCCAACCCATACGATCATCTTGTGAATTGGCAATAAGCTCTACAGGCATTCCGTCAAAATCTTCAAATACAAGGTATTCCTCATTATAACGTGTAAACGGACCGCGATAGTTAATCTGGAAGGTTTTAAAACGGTTTCGCCAGAATTCAATGGAGTTTTCTCCTATGGAAAAAAGTACAGCGCTCATTGAATTGTTACCGGAACGTCCTCTGGGTACTCCTTTAAAAGGGAAAAAGGTAATAGCTGATCCCGGGCTTCCTGTCTTATCGCCATAGTATAAATGCCAGGTTTCGGGGCTGTCATAGTTTATAGTTTTCTTTACGAAGCGAAGACCCAGGACTTCTGTATAAAATCGCACATTATTTTTCACGCTTCCGGCAATAGCCGTAACATGATGTAAACCATTTACAAGATTCTCATACATTTTAACTCAGATTTTTTGGTTTATTTTGAGCAACAAGCCCGTTGACAGATTGTTCACATAAATTATCCATTCGTAAAGTACCTTATTTTTTTCTCCTAAGATGATCAGTAAGATATGGAAGACGCACAGCATAGGGAATAGATTTTACCAGAGCAGTAAGGATAATCGGGAAAAAAGCACTGTTAAAACCTTGTGGAATAAGGGTCCAAAAAACAAGCATTGCCAGGGAAAGCAAAGAAACTATCCTGAAATAAAACACACCGGCGGGTTTTTTATGCTCATACGATGAAACCCATATGTAATATAAATGAGTTGGTATAGCCCATAAAACATTAAGATTGATTTTTGTAGTTATATGATCGGTAAAAAACCAGAGAAACAGAATAACCAATCCTGTTAGGCCAAGTAATGTAAAGAACGTAAGGTCAAAGATACGGGAAAAGCGTCTTTTAATAAAACTTATTAATGACAGAATAAAAACAGCCCAGAATACCCTTTCAGGAGTAAAAAATCCCGCCGGGCTCATCTTTGTGGTTTGCTGTAAAAGTATTTGATGTTCGGCAACCAGTTGCCTTCCATCGCTATGCCCGGCAAGAGCAAATGCTATAAGCATTTCATCAGGCAGGTACATAAAATCATAATATGTAGCAACCTTATCGGCCGGAAGGCCAAGAGCCAGATCTATACCAAACGCACTCCAGGGCATATTAACCAAAAAGGGCTGCAACATATCGCGAAGGCTCCGAAAAGGTTCATGTGATGGTTGATATTCAAATTCATAATCCAAAAGACTTCTTATCCCGGCAAGGTATTCAGGAACAATTCCCGGATGTTCATACCACTCAATATCAAGAACATCATCGGCCAGATCACGAATGCGTGTGGCACAATTATCATAAAAAAAATCATAATGATAATAAGCATTCTCGGGCAAACTGTTTTCCATAAGATAATTGAACATCTTTTGCCTTTCAGGCATTGTGAGATGTAAAATCTGCTCAAATACTGCACGGCCATCGAAACGGTATTCTGCCATGAAGTATTCCATTGGAACTACTGAAAGTTTATATAGAAGTTTTCCTCTCGCAAATTTCACGTAAAAGTTGGGGGTGTCGAAATCGAAAGTTCCGTAATTAAAAACAAGATCGATATTATTGGCGGGATCAGTAACCCTTACTGCACTATGCCCGAAAACCGAATAAAGCTCATCGCCCGGACTCGCAGTTAGCAGACTGATTTGAGCTTCTTCTGAAAGCACCAGGTGGTTGACAGCTGTCAGTTTTAAAGGCAGAAGCAATGAAATAAAAAGAACAAGAAAAAAGACCCGGATATTCTTCATGCAAAAAAAAACAGGTTAATGATTATTTAATACTCTGAAAAACAATCTGCAAAGATACTACTTTAGGAAATTTTGAGTGTGTACAAAAATTAAATATGTGTTAAAGTTAACAGGTGAAAACTCCATGAATGTTTTTTTACAATGAATTGAAAAACAAAAAGAAATAATTTCTATCTTTGCAGCCTGAAAATTTGAGCCGTTTTGTCAACACCTCAATAAAAAATTTATTAACAATAAGTTGTTAATAAATTTGCCCGAATTAAAAATTAGTTTTAGCTTTGCACCCCCGTTTGATAAGGGGTGTTTCGTGTTATAAAAAAAACAAATACAGCAAATTAAGCGAGCAATGAATACAACAAGCTACAAAACCATATCTGCCAAAAAGGAAACCGTTACAAAAGAATGGGTTCTGGTTGATGCAGAAAATGAAATTTTAGGCCGTCTTGCCAGCAAGGTTGCCAAAATATTGCGTGGTAAGAATAAGGTAAACTTTACTCCTCATGTTGACTGCGGTGACAATGTAATCATAATCAATGCTGAAAAGATTCAGCTTACCGGAAACAAATGGGACCAAAAAGAGTATGTACGTCATACCGGATACCCTGGAGGGCAAAGATTCACTTCTGTTAAGCAGTTGCTGGATAAAAACCCGACCGAAATCATACGTAAGGCAGTAAAAGGTATGCTTCCTAAAAATCGTTTAGGAAGTGCGCTTTTACGTAATGTACTTATTTATACAGGAGGTGAGCACCCACACCAGGCGCAGCAACCCAAAAAAATCAACCTTAATACAATCAAGTAAGCATGGAAGTTATCAACACTATAGGAAGAAGAAAAACTGCCGTTGCAAGGGTATATGTTAAGCCCGGCAGTGGTCAAATGACCATCAATAAAAAAGAAAGCAAGGATTATTTTACCACCGGTATCCTGCAGTATGTGATTAACCAGCCGTTTGAAATTACAGGAAACGAAGGTAAATATGATGTTAAAGTAAACCTTGATGGTGGTGGAATCAAAGGTCAGGCTGAAGCATTAAGGTTGGCCTTATCAAGGGCGCTGATAGAAATCAATGCTGAATGGCGTCCGGCCCTTAAATCAAAAGGTCTTTTGCGACGTGATCCAAGAATGGTGGAACGTAAAAAGCCCGGACAGAGAAAAGCGAGGAAGAAATTCCAGTTCAGCAAACGTTAATTTCAACTTATTTGAAAATTTATTTTTAGCATGGCAAGAACGAATTATAATGAACTTTTAGATGCCGGTGTACACTTCGGACACCTGAAAAGGAAGTGGAACCCTAGCATGGCTCCATATATATTCATGGAAAGAAATGGTATTCATATTATTGATCTGAATAAAACCATTGCCAAAATAGATGAAGCTGCAGCTGCATTGAAGCAAATTGCAAAATCCGGCAAAAAAATACTTTTTGTTGCCACCAAAAAACAGGCAAAAGAAGTTGTAGCCGAGCAAATCAAGCAAATTAACATGCCCTATGTTACCGAAAGGTGGCCCGGCGGAATGCTTACCAACTTTGCTACCATCAGAAAAGCTGTTAAGAAAATGAGCTCTATTGATAAGATGGCTACCGATGGTACTTTCGATAATATTTCTAAAAAAGAAAGATTACAAATTACCCGTGAAAAAGCAAAACTTGAAAAACAATTCGGATCAATAGCCGACCTTTCAAGACTACCCGCAGCTGTGTTTATTGTTGATATTATGAAAGAGCACATTGCAGTTGCTGAATCCCAAAAACTTAACATACCAACCTTTGCAATCGTTGATACCAACTCAGATCCAAACCTGGTAGATTTCCCGATTCCTGCAAATGATGATGCATCAAAGTCTATTTCGGTAATATTGAAAAAAATGGTAGAAGCCATTGAAGAAGGTCTTGCAGAAAGGAAACTTGAAAAAGATAAAGCAGCTGAAGAGGATGAGCGGGAAGAGGAAAATCTCAAAATGAAAGCCAAATCTTTAGAAGAAGTCGAAGATATGGACGAAGATGAAAAAGAAGCTGCCAAAAATAAGGCAAGAAAGCAAAAGGTCAAAGATGATGACGAAGAACAGGATGAATCTGTTAAGAAAACATCAAAAGCCCCCAGAGGAGCTGCTTCAAAAAGACCCAGAAAATAACAGTATCTATAAATTTTTAACCCAATAGTAAAATGGCAAATATAACTGCTGCTGAAGTAAACAAACTACGTAAACATACCGGTGCGGGTATGATGGACTGTAAAAAAGCACTGGTTGAAGTGGATGGTGACTTTGAAAAAGCCATTGATATTCTCCGTAAAAAAGGACAAAAAGTTGCAGGTAGTCGCGCCGATCGTGAGGCAAATGAAGGCGTTGTTTTGGCCAAAGTTACAGATGATAAAAAATCTGCCGCAATCATTATGTTGAACTGCGAAACCGATTTCGTAGCTAAGAATCAGGAAATGGTTGATTTTACTGAGAAATTGCTGGATTTAGGTATCAGCAAAGCATGTAAAAATGCCGAAGAATTGATCAACACTGATCTTGAAGGAAGAAAAGTTCAGGAACATCTAACCGATATGATTGGCAAAACAGGTGAAAAACTTGAACTTTCTAAATTTGATATTATAACCGGAGATGTTGCTTTTGCCTATATTCATCCGGGAAACCGGGTAGCATCTGTTGCCGCTTTTAACAAAGCTGATGTTGCAGATGTTGATGTGGCCGGAAAAGATGTGGTAATGCAGATTGCTGCTATGGCTCCTGTTTCTCTTGATCCTGAAAGTGTTCCGGAAGATGTAAAGCAAAGAGAGATCGAAATTGGTATGGATCAGGCACGCCAGGAAGGAAAACCCGAAGCAATGCTTGAAAAAATTGCTATGGGTAAGTTGAATAAATTCTTTAAAGAAAGCACTCTTTTAAACCAGGAGTTTATCAAAGACAGCAAGAAAACGATAAAACAGATGCTCGCAGACTATGATAAAGATCTTACCGTGGTTACTTTTAAAAGATATGCATTGTCATAACAAAATAAAATAACAAATGTAAAGGGGCTGGTTGCCCCTTTTTTTATGTCTGAAATTTTATTTCAGGTATAGAGCTGTTAATTAAAGCACCATCAATTATAAAAAAAAGATGTAAACTTGCATCATCAATTCCATTAAATAAGAAAAACTATGGCGTTATATAAAAGAATTCTTTTAAAATTAAGTGGTGAATCGCTTGCTGCCGGAACCGGTCATGGTGTAGATGCCTCTGTACTGGAAAAATATGTTTCAGAAATAAAATCTGTGTATGAGAAAGGTGTAGAAGTTGGAGTAGTGTTAGGTGGCGGGAATATTTTCCGTGGTGTAACGGGCAGCCAAAAAGGTTTTGACAGGGTACAGGGTGATTACATGGGAATGCTTGCCACGATCATTAATTCACTTGCCCTGCAATCGGCACTGGAAAATGCAGGAATAAAATCTGCTGTGTTATCGGGTATTGCAGTTGATCCCCTTTGTGAGCGCATGAACCGACGTAAAGCTATTCAATATCTTGAAAACGGATATGTGGTTATAATTAGCGGGGGCACTGGTAACCCCTTCTTTACTACCGATTCGGCAGCTGCTTTAAGAGCTGTGGAAATTAAAGCCGATGTGTTACTGAAAGGAACACGTGTAGATGGCGTTTATTCAGCCGACCCGGAAAAAGATCCAAACGCTGAAAAGTTCAATGAAATTACATTTGATGTGGCCTATAAGAAAAACTTGAAAATTATGGATCTTACAGCGTTCACACTTTGTATGGAAAATAACATTCCTATTATTGTTTTCGATGTGAACAGGGATGGCAATCTTAGTGAAATTATAATTGAAGGCAAACCAAATGGCACGCTTGTGAAAAATTCATGATTTTTGCACATCTTTTTGTAAAATGACTATTTTTGTAAGCACATCAAAATTAAAACTGAAAGGAATAATGCTATGAGTGATGAAACTGTCTTTTTATATGATGAAACCGAGGAAAAGATGGAAAATGCCATCAAGCACCTCGAGCGTGAAATGATCAAAATAAGGGCGGGTAAGGCAAACCCCCAAATGCTTGACAGTGTTAAGGTTGACTATTATGGTACCATGACTCCGCTTTCGCAGGTTTCAAATATTAACACACCTGACCCCAAATCCATTGTTGTACAACCTTGGGAAAAGAACATGCTTGGCCCGATTGAAAAAGCAATTTTAGCCGCCAACCTTGGGTTTAACCCCCAAAATGACGGAACCATTATTCGCATTGTTGTACCGCCCCTTACCGAAGAACGAAGAAAAGATTTGGTGAAAAAAGCCAAAGCAGAAGCTGAAAACTGTAAAGTTAGTATCAGAAACGCCAGACGTGAAGCCATGGATTCTGCAAAAAAACTGGAAAAAGAAGGTGAACCCGAGGATGAAATAAAAAGACTTGAGAATGATGTTCAGGAACTTACAAATGATTTTATTAAAAAAATCGACACCTTACTTCAGGCCAAAGAAAAAGATATCATGACAATATAACAATACCTGAAGCTATAAAACCGGCTGGATTTTCCAGCCGGTTTTTTCATTCCCTGCAATTGCTGCAAATACCTGGCATATTATGATGCTTGTCAAGCAAATTGTAACGAAAACGCTGCATGGATTCAGATTTCCAGATATCTCCGTAGTTCGTACCTTTGGCCTTTATTGCGAAATCCGGTATTTTATCATAACAACAAGGAACTACCCGCTCATCACTGGTATAAACCATATGGCTCCATATTCTGAAACAGGGACCACCAATTTTGATTCCCCGTCTTTTTCTGTTTTTGTATCGGTTGTATTTATATGTTTCGGGCAAAAATTCATTTTTCCCGGTTTCTGTGTATATCTGCATACTTTTAAAATTTAAAACATCTGCGCCCAGTTCATTGGCAAGCTTAACCGCATCATCAAGCCGTTTTTCATTTTTTTTGTTTACCAGCATTTGTATTACCAGCAGAGGATTTTTACGATTCATCCTTTTTTTTACCAGAGCCATTTGCATAACCCCATCACATACTTTTTCAAATAAACCACCCTGCCGGTATAAACTGTATGAATGATCATCGGGGCCATCTATAGATACAATAAGCCTGTCAAGTCCACTTTTGATGATTTTCCGGCAGATATTCTCAGTGAGAAAATGACCATTGGTTGATACTACTGTATAGAATTTACATGATTTTGCCAATTTTATGATTTCAGGTAGTTCCGGGTTCAGAAAAGGTTCTCCCTGAAAGTAAAGATTACAGTAAAATGAATGCTTTTGATGTGCAGAAAGAATTTCTTTCACATATCTGTATTCTGCTAATTTTCTGCTTCTGTTTGTCTTGCCCATTCCGGCAGCACATTCAGGGCATTTAAGGTTGCATATTGATGCTGTTTCAATGTTTAGCGAAAAAGGTTTTGACCAAACCACAGGATACTTCAACAGAGTTGAGATACGAAAAGAAGCAAGAATTTTTATGTAATTAAGAAGTCGATGAAAACTCAGGGTTTTCATTAACCGAACCCTGTCCTGAAATAATGCTGTACGGTTAAATATCATTTGAAGTGCTCTTTGAATTGAAGAAACTTATTCCCTGCGATTGAATTCTTCGCGTAAGCTTTGAATCAATCTTGATTTTGTGGAAAACTGATGGACCAAAATTCTTATAACACTATAAGTGGGGATGGCTATGATCATACCAAAAACACCCGCCAGCATACCTGCAACCATAAAAACGATGAATATCTCCAGCGGGTGGGCTCGTATACTTTTTGAATATATCATGGGTTGTAAAACACCAACATCTATTGTATTTACAATAATAAAAGAAGCCACAATTGCCAGCATGAGAGGAACCAATTGTGTGTAAAATTCCAGATGAAGATTTACAGATATACCCAAAAATAAACCTATAAATGTTGCAATGATTGGTCCAACATAAGGAATAATATTTAGTATACCTGCAAAAAAACCTATTACCAGTGCATTGGGAAGACCTATTATCCACATGCTGAAACTGATCAAAATAAATACAGCTGTGAGGTCGGTAATCAATCCTGCAAAGTAACGTCTGAGCAAAACTTTACTCTCCAATAAAATCTCGCGGGCTTCATCCTTATGTGGGTATGGAGTAAAAAAAGCAATGATATTAGAAAAAAGATGCTTTTCTTTCATAAAGAAGAAAGTAATAAAACTAATAGCCAGGAAACCGAAAAAAATTTCAATGGAAAAGTTTATTAATGAACTAAAGATGGAGGAAAATCTCTCAAATGTTGCTATGGCGACCAGTTCAGATACAATTTTGCTTCCTATGGTTTCCTCCGGTGTTAATAATGTCCATTCACGTAATGAAAGTTCTAGCTGCATTAGCGGTTCTTCAAGACTACGGGTAATTGTACTTACATCAAGCTCGGAAACAAAAGCAGCCTGTGATGCCAGTATAGGAAGAAAGAAAGAAACAATGCCGGCAAAAATGCTGATCATAAATATAAGGGTAATGAAGGCACAAAAACCCATGGGAAGTTTTATCTTTCCAAAATGCAGACGATGCAAAAACTCTACAATAGGCTGCCCAAGTAAAGAAAGCACTAATGATATGAGTATATACAAAACGATACGAAAAAAATACCATACAAACAGCCCGGTAAGCACTAATAAAAGAAGAATGATAATATTTCTGAATGCACTTCCCATCTGATAAATTTATGAATAAATATAATCAATACTCAAAAGATTATAAAATTGTCTTCTTCTGATTCAGGGCCATTTCCTTCTAACATATGCAGAGCAGTTTTCTGATCCTTTTGAAGTTGTTTTTTCAGCACTTCTAACGAGGGAAATCGCATTTCATCACGAATACGGGTTTGAAAATGAATTGATATATCGTGCCCGTAAATATCTTGTGAAAAATTAAAAATATGTGCTTCAATGGTAACGTTTTCAAGGTCTAAAGTAGGCCGTATACCTATATTGATCATAGTTTTATACCAGCTAAATCCGTGTTTGATCCATCCGGCATAAACACCCATAGGCGGGATGATCTTATCAGATTCTTCAGGTCTTAAATTGGCTGTGGGGAAACCCATTGTTCGTCCTATTTTGTTGCCATAAACTACCTTTCCGGTCAGAGGATAAAGGTATCCGAGCTGCCTGTGCCAGACAAAACTATTACTATTCTCAAATGAAGAACAAATAAACTGTGAAGAAATGGAATGGTCAATTCCTGTTTGCGAAACGCCGCATAAAAGGTAAAGATTATTTTTTTCTTCTGAAAAACCAGTGAAAAAGGATTGCATTGCTTCCTGAAATTCATCGGCTGTCACCCTATAGTAATGCATAACACCCAGTTGCTTTAAAAAAAGCAATCGTTCATTTGCCGACAGAATAATTTTATTTTCGGAGATAGAATGATCAGCAATAACATCAAGAAAAAGAATCTTTGACGGGTGGTTTTTTGACAGAACTTCCCGGGTTTTAAATATTCCGTCTTTTTTTAATTGAAAAAAAGCACCTGCAACTATTCCGTTGAAGACACCCTTGTTAATATCTTTCAATTGATTGTATATATGCAACTTTTTAATGTGGTTTTGTTTGATTGTAACTGATATATCCTGCAGAGTGTGTAAGATACAAAGCTAATATTTTTGAATGTATGTCAAATAAATTTTAGCAGGTTATTAAAATCAAAGAACATATATAGAAAAAACATACAATTATGAAAAATCCGTAAATTACTTGGTTTTGAGAGTTTATTTTTTATTAATATTGTCCCTTAGAAAATTCAGCTTGTTTCAAAATAAATTCTGGGTAAATGGAAAAGACTACCGGTAAAATTGCACAGGTCATTGGTCCTGTTGTTGATGTATCATTTGAAAACACCAATACACTTCCGGCAATTTATGATGCCCTTGAAGTAACCAATGATCAGGGAATAAAAATTGTTTTGGAATGTCAGCAGCACATGGGAGAAGATACTGTAAGAACGGTTGCCATGGATTCAACCGATGGTTTATATCGAGGCATGGAAGTTATATCTCTGGGTGGCCCCATAACTATGCCGGCCGGGCAAGAGATAAGAGGAAGACTGTTCAATGTTATTGGTAAAACAATTGACGGTTTGGGAGAAGTAAAAACCGCTAAACGTTATAATATACATAGCGATGCTCCTAAATTTGAGAACTTAAAAACAGAAACTGAAATACTTTACACCGGAATTAAGGTAATTGATATGCTGGCACCCTATCCGAAAGGTGGTAAGATAGGATTGTTTGGTGGAGCAGGAGTGGGAAAAACGGTATTGATCATGGAGTTGATCAACAACATTGCTAAAGGTTACCAGGGAACCAGCGTTTTTGCCGGTGTAGGTGAAAGAACACGCGAAGGGAATGACCTTTTGAGGGAAATGATTGAATCGGGAGTAATCCGTTATGGCGATGATTTTGTAAAATCAATGGAAGAAGGCCACTGGGATCTTAGCAAAGTAAACCATAAGGAGCTATCGCAGTCGCAAGCAACCTTAATATTCGGACAGATGAATGAACCACCCGGCGCACGGGCCAGGGTTGCTTTATCGGGTTTGGCAGTAGCAGAGTATTTCAGAGATGGTGATGATGAAACATCCGGATCAGATATCCTGTTTTTTATTGACAATATTTTCCGGTTTACCCAGGCAGGTTCTGAGGTATCGGCACTTCTTGGAAGAATGCCATCGGCTGTGGGTTATCAACCCACACTTGCTACCGAAATGGGTTTGATGCAGGAGCGCATCACTTCTACCAAACGAGGATCAATTACATCAGTACAAGCCGTTTATGTACCTGCCGATGACCTTACCGACCCCGCACCGGCTACAACATTTTCTCACCTTGATGCTACCACTGTTTTGAGCAGAAAGATTTTTGAGCTGGGCATTTACCCTGCAGTGGACCCTCTTGATTCAACATCACGGATTCTCACCCCTGAAATCGTTGGAGATGATCATTATAATACAACCAAAGAAGTAAAAATGATCCTTCAGCGATATAGAGAGCTTCAGGATATTATTGCTAT
Source organism: Bacteroidales bacterium (assembly GCA_007132585.1). GTDB lineage: Bacteria > Bacteroidota > Bacteroidia > Bacteroidales > UBA7960 > SKVR01. The sequence goes on from SLOJ01000027.1 coordinate 18,441, forward strand.
ACTAGGGTTGGATGAGTTGTCAGAAGAAGACCGTCTTATCGTAAGCAGAGCCCGCCGGGTGCAGCGATTTCTCTCGCAGCCTTTCTTTGTTGCCGAACAATATACAGGTCTTAAAGGTACTTTTGTTCCCATTGAGGAAACCATAAAAGGATTTAAAATGATCATGAATGGCGATGTTGATGAATATCCCGAATCGGCATTTAATCTTGTTGGAACCATTGATCAAGCCATTGAAAAGGGAAAAGCAATTCTGGAAGAGTCTGTCAAAAGTTAAGCGCTATGCAACTGAAAGTTTTGTCGCCACAAGAGTTTATTTACGAAGGAGAAGTTGTGCTTATTCAACTCCCCGGATCTATGGGATCATTTGAGGTTTTGCAAAATCATGCGCCGTTGATTGCAAGAATTGACAAAGGGAAAATTAAGATCATTGACGAAGGAAGAAATAAATTTTACCTGGATGTTAATCCGGGCATAGTGGAAGTAAAAGACAATAAAATTGTTATTCTGACCGAATAGTTTTTTTTATTTTTTCTTACCCTCCTAAGCAACACACTCTTAGGAAATACCGATTATTTGTCGCCAAAATTATTTGGAAGGGATTTATTATCTTTACCAAAATAATCGGATATAATGGAAAAAAGATGGGTAATACAAGACCCGGGTGATCCACATATAGTTAATAAATTATCGGAAACTTTGTCAATTGACAAAGTTTTGGCTCGTTTGCTGGTTCAAAGAGGAGTAATCAGTTTTCCTGAAGCCAAAGATTTTTTCCGACCTTCTCTTGACAGCCTCCACGATCCTTTCCTTATCAAAGATATGGACAAAGCAATTTTACGCATTGACCAGGCTATTGAAAAGGGTGAAAGGATTATGATTTATGGCGATTATGATGTGGACGGAACTACTGCTGTAGCTCTTACCTATGCGTTTTTGAGTGATTTTTATACCAATATTGATTTTTATATTCCCGACCGTTACAAGGAAGGCTACGGCATTTCTCTTGATGGTATCGATTACGCAAAAGAAACTGATGTTAAACTCATTATTGCCCTGGATTGTGGAATAAAAGCACTCAACCAAATAAACTATGCCCGCGAAAAAGGTATCGATTTTATCATTTGCGACCACCATCGCCCGGGAGAACTATTGCCAGATGCTGTAGCAGTTATTGACCCCAAAAGGAATGACTGTCCTTATCCCTACAAAGAACTTTCGGGCTGTGGCTTAGGGTTTAAACTTGCTCAGGCCTATTACCAGAAGAATCGTTTGCCTTTTAAGGATCTTGAAAAATTCCTCGACCTTGTTGCTGTAAGTATAGCTGCCGATATTGTTCCCGTTACGGGCGAAAACAGAATTCTGTCTTATTTTGGATTACAAAGACTGAACTTTGACCCCAGACCGGGCTTTGAATCCATTTTATTTTACAGCAATGTGATAAGGAAAAGCCAGTCGTGCGATAAAACAGTGTTTACCAGAGAAATTACAATTGGAGATGCAGTATTTCTTATTGGCCCCAGAATAAATGCTGCCGGCAGAATTGAAAGCGGTAATGCTGCTGTTGAGTTGTTGCTTTGCGAACGAATGGGAGAAACACACATTCTTAGTCAGAATATCAATAACAACAATACTGAAAGACGATCACTTGACACAGAAATAACCCGTCAGGCGCTGGAAATGATTGAACTGGAACCGGAATTAAAAAACAGTAAGTCTACGGTTTTATACAATCCCGAATGGCACAAGGGGGTTATAGGCATTGTTGCATCAAGGCTTACTGAATCTTATTACCGCCCAACGGTAATTTTAACTGAGTCAAATGGTGTTATTACAGGTTCAGCAAGATCGGTGAAAGATTTTGACGTTTACGATGCTATTGATGCATGTAGCGAATATCTTGATCATTTTGGAGGCCATAAATATGCAGCAGGCCTTAGTTTAAAACCTGAAAATCTGGATAAATTCAGAATGGCATTTGAAGAAACCGTAGCCAATACTATTACTGATAATATGCTTATTCCCGAAGTAGAAATTGATGCTGAACTAAAACTTTCGCAGATTACACCAAAATTCTTCAGAATACTCAGACAGTTTGCTCCCCACGGGCCCGGCAATATGAGCCCTGTATTTCTTACACGGGGGGTAATAGATAAAAACTCTGCAAGAGTTGTAGGACGGAAACATCTTAAAATGATCGTCAGTCATCCCGATGAACCAGGAAAAAGCTTCAATGCAATAGCATTTCAGCAAGCACATCAGTTTGAAGCAGTAAGCTGGGGAAAATATTTTGATATTGTTTACCAGATTGAGGAAAATGAATGGAATGGTACACGCACCCTTCAGCTTAATGTCAAAGATATCAAAACATACCTGTAACAGGGCTTATTCAAAATCCTGCCTGACAAAAAATAAATTATAACAGTTTTTTAACCAAATATTTTTGAATACAATTCATGGAAACAGTTCTTAGTGGAATCAGATCAACCGGAAACCTTCATCTTGGAAATTATTTTGGAGCCATAAAAAATTTTATTAAGATGCAGCATGAACATCGCTGCTATTTCTTCATTGCGGATTATCATTCGCTTACCACTCATCCTACACCTGATGACCTCCATCAGAATGTAAAACAGGTGCTTGTGGAATATCTTGCAGCAGGTATTGATCCGGAGGTGGCTACACTGTATATTCAAAGTGATGTACCGGAAGTAGCTGAATTATATTTGTTGCTTGGCATGAATGCATATATGGGTGAGTTGGAACGTTGCACCACTTTTAAGGAAAAAGCAAGAAAACAACCTGATAATATTAATGCCGGATTACTTACTTACCCTGTGTTAATGGCAGCAGATATACTTATACATAAAGCACATAAGGTACCGGTGGGAAAAGATCAGGAGCAACATCTTGAGATGGCCCGTACATTTGGTAATCGTTTCAACCGATTGTATAAAATAAATTACTTTCCTGAACCATATGCCTTTAATTTTGGAGGCGATTTAATTAAAATACCGGGGCTCGACGGGAGTACCAAAATGGGTAAATCGGAAGGAGAGGGAAATGCTATTTATCTTGCCGACGATCCTAAAGTCATACGAAAAAAGATCATGCGGGCTGTTACGGATTCAGGCCCCACAGAAATGAATCAACCCCGTCCTCAGCCTATTGAAAACCTATTCAATATTATGAAAGTGGTTTCTTCATCTGATACTGTTTCACATTTTGATGATCTTTACAATAAATGTGAGATTCGTTACGGTGACATGAAAAAACAGCTTGCCGAGGATGTAATCGCTTTTACTTCACCATTGCGTGAAAAAATACTGGAAATAGGATCTGATGATGCATATTTGAGCAAGGTAGCCCGCATGGGAGCTGATAAAGCACGTGAAAGCGCATCCAAAACAGTTAAGGATGTAAGAGAGATCATCGGGTTTAAACCTTTTTAATGTATTTGATGGAAGAATAACAAATTAATTGAAACCTTAAATTTTCATTTATGAACCCCTGGAAAAGTTTAAGTGGTCTGGCAACCTGGTTTATGCGTATAGCGATGATGCTAATGATATTTACCCGGTTTTTTCAAACATTTATGAACTTTAATCTCATCAGTTCTGATTTTTATTGGGCTACAGCTTTTATTGTTTTAGGTGTTTTGATATTTGCAGGAGGTTTTTTAACCAAACACTCCCTTACGGTAATTTCCGCGATCGGGTTGCTCATTCTTTCAGCATTACAAGCATACTGGAGTTATAGTGGTGTAACGGGTATTTTTGCTCAGTGGCTGCTTATGACCTCTGTTTCATTATTTTTTGTAACCAACGGGAATAAATAATTTATGCCTAAAAATATAGCAACAGCAAAAGAAAAAGAGAAGGTGGTTCTGGTGGGTGTTATAATGGGCCGCCAATCTGATGAAGTTGTTACGGAATACCTTGACGAACTGGAATTTCTTGTGGAGACCGCAGGCGGAGAAACGTTAAAACGATTTACACAAAAGCTTGACAGGCCCGATAAAGCCACCTTTATTGGCAGCGGAAAGCTGGAAGAAATTAAGGAATACATCCGCGAAAATGAAGTGAATATATTGGTTTTTGATGATGAATTATCTCCTTCGCAGCAGCGCAATGTTGAACGCACTGTAAAATGCAGGGTGCTGGACCGCAGTAATCTCATTCTCGATATTTTTGCACTTCGTGCACGATCAGCCCACGCCCGCACCCAGGTAGAACTTGCGCAGTATCAGTACCTGCTTCCAAGGCTTGCCGGTATGTGGACACACCTTGAACGCCAGAAAGGGGGTATTGGACTTAAAGGACCCGGAGAAAGAGAGATAGAAACCGACCGAAGGATAGTAAGAGACCGAATCGCGCTGCTCAAAAAAAAGCTGCAGCAAATTGATAAGCAAAAATCAACCCAGCGTTCAAACAGGGGAAGTCTTGTTCGCGTTGCTCTGGTCGGGTATACAAATGTGGGTAAATCTACTATTATGAATATGCTGAGTAAGTCGGAAGTTTTTGCTGAAGATAAGCTTTTTGCAACCCTCGATACCACAGTAAGAAAGGTAGTAATTGAAACCCTTCCGTTCCTTTTGTCCGATACAGTTGGTTTTATCCGAAAGCTGCCACATCATCTGATAGAATCCTTTAAATCAACTTTGGATGAAGTAAGGGAAGCAGATATTCTACTTCATGTGGTAGATATATCTCATCCTAATTTTGAAGAACAAATTTCTGTTGTTAAAGAAACCCTGAATGAGATCATTGGAGAGAACAATCCAAAGGAATCCATAATGGTTTTCAACAAAATTGATAAATACACTTTTGTGCAAAAGGATGAAGATGATCTAACTCCTCCTACCAAAGAAAATACAAGCCTGGAAGAGCTGAAACAGACATGGATGGCTCGGGAAAATGCACCTTGCATATTTATTTCGGCAAAAGAAAAACAAAACATTGAAAATTTCAGAAGACTACTTTATGAACATGTATTGGAAATTCATAAGGAGAGATATCCTTATGATACTCCGGTGTATAATCCATGGGAGCTTAAAGATAAGTTTGATAAAGATAATTAGACTTACAGAATTTAGTAAACAAGGTTTTTTTCAAAGATATCCGTTAAAATCGGTTTTCGATGTATAATGATGCTGTTATAAAAAACGAAGGAATATGTAATTCATCAACGCAAATGTTATATAAGCTTATTCTACAGCTTTTTCATTGAATACTACAGCAATGAATAAAAAGAAAGTTCAACAATATGTTTCCTTGCCTCTACTTGGTTTTCAGTACCTTGTTTCTTTTCTCCCTTTGCCGGTATTATACTGGTTTTCAGGGCTATTAAGCTGGCTTTTCCGCAATGTGTTTAACTATCGCCTTAGTGTTGTAAGAGAAAATTTGAGAAACTCATTTCCAGAGAAAACCCAAAAAGAACTTATAGAAACAGAAAAAATTTTTTACAGGAACCTAACAGATGTTATGGTTGAGATAATTAAGCTTAAATCTATTTCAGCCGATCAACTCAAAAAGCGATGTTTTTATTCACCGGAATCGGTTGAGCTTTTAAATGATTACCATAGTGCGGGAAAAAGTATATTGATCGTTATGGGACATATGGGTAACTGGGAATGGGCCGGAGCTGCCTATCCCCTTTGGAACAGGCACCAAATAATAACGGCTTACCGACCTTTGAAAAATAAGGCCTGGGATCGTTATATGTACAACATGCGCCGCCGCACCGGAAACATTATCGTACCCATGAAAACCCTTACCCGTCAGATGCTGAATATGCGTCATGAAGTAACAGGTACAGCATTGATTGCTGATCAAACTCCTTCGTTCGGCAATGCTTACTGGGTAAAGTTTCTAAATCAGGAAACCCCCTTTTTTAAAGGCACAGAAATATTGTCGAAAAAATTTGACCTGCCTGTATTCTGGGGATGTGTTAAAAGGATGCGGAGGGGCTATTATTATATTCATATCCAGCTTATCACAGACAAACCACGGTCGTTTGAAAAAGAGGGAAGCCTTACCCGCTTGCATACTTCTTTTCTTGAGCACGATATTCAGCAGCAACCTGAATCATGGTTATGGTCGCACAGAAGATGGAAACATAAAATGCCTGAAAATGTTAAGTTGGTAACAGATTAAAAATATGCAATTAACGCTCAATCCTGAATTTATCACCAATAGCGAGTAAACTAAGCCTGCCATTTTCATCACGTTGCTGTTCCACTGCAAGAGAAGTTCCGGTAATTTTGCTTAAACCTGCCAAACCAGCTCCGGCCACATCCCAAAAACTTAAACTTCCTTCAGAAATATTACTTTGAATTTCTCTAACATTAATACCAGTATTTTTTTCCAGGCCAGATAAAGCCAGTTCTGAAAAGCTGGTGTATTTCTGATCATCCTGTGTTGATACAGTTGCTTCAACTTGTTCTGCCTGGCTGGGTAAATGTGCAAGAGAAACACCTTTAAACTCTTCTCTTTGAATAATGTTTTGAGGTTTTTCACCGGTAGGAAGCATAGCAGTTCTACGGGGTCCGATTCCCGGAACATCCAGGGGTTCAGGCATGATATTGCGGCTGAATGCCTGAATGGGTTGTGATGGACGGGTTGCGGCTGCTGTTCTTACAGCTTCCACCTTTTCTGTTTCCTGAACGGGTATTTCAATGATTTCTTCTTCTGGCTCAGAAGCAATAGGTTCAATTTCATATTCAACTGCCGGAATATGCTGACTAATTTGAGGCACATCATCAACCCCGGGAATCATGAAAAATATTCCTGCCAGAAATAATAGCACCACAGCGGCAGCAGCATAATTTACATATCCTTTTAAATAAGTGGCTAAGGGATATTTTTTCAGAGAAGATTTGCCCGCAAAAGCTATACTATCCTGGGGCTGAAGCCGTACTTTGCTAAACAAGGCAAAATCTTTTTGCAGCATCCGGTTTCGGGAAACAGCGCTAAGTAAATCAGAAGATGCTTTTTCGCTGAGGTCTCCTTCAAAATATGCAATCATTGCCTCTTCATGACTTTTCGATGTGTATGCTCCTGTTTTTTTCAAGCTTTCTTTTTCAGGCATGCTTAATTTGGGTGTTTCGGGCACAAAGATCAATTCGAAAGATTCAAACTCACTATTCAGATCGGGATGTTGATTGAGAAAATCCATAAGCTCATCAACCTGGGTTTTTGTCAGGTTTCCTTCGTAAAAATCGAGGAAATATGCCTCATAATTTTCTCTGTTAATTGTCATTGTAATGTAAGTTTAATGGTATTGTACTCTATAGTATCCTTAGGCCTTCTTTTTTGTTCAATCTAAATCACTACATCCATACTTCCTATATAATTTTTGAGGAATAGTCTTGCTCTGTAGATATAAACCTTTACCTGCGGTTCATTTAATCCTGTTATTTCACCTATTTCATGATATGAGTAACCTTCATAGTCGCGCAACATTATAACATGTCGCTGAATTTCAGGTAGCCTTTTTACAGCCTCATTCAAAATTTCTTTAAGATCGGAATAAGAATGATCAACAGTATGTATGTTTATTGCTGCATCATCCAGTTCAGTTTGTTTTTTATCTTTCCTTATGCTGTCAATCATAGTGTGATATGCTGCTGTGAAAAGATAGGACTTTGCCCTGGAAAAGGAAATCTCCCCGGCCTTTGTCCACATTTTTTCGAAGCTATCCTGCACAATATCGCGGGCTTTTTCTTCATCTCTGATGTTTTTCAGAATGAATCGGTAAACCCCGTCAGCATGCTCATCAACGCATTGATTGTATTCTTTTGCTGTCATTCAATCCTGGATGTAGTTTTTGTTTTCTGTTCATATGACGTTAAAGGTCAACAGAAAGTTACAAACAAAATTAACAAAGTAATAGAATTAGCAATAAAAAACTGGTAAGCAGAAGTTTATTTCCATTCAAGAGTTTCCATGAGGATGCGGATATCATCGGCAAGAAAGCGAATAACCGGTGCAAGAGAATCATTATTGGGTGTTACGTTAAAATATAATGATCCGCGAAGGTAGTGTTTTGTACTGTCGGTAAGATAAAATTGCATGGGAGAAGCAGCTTCACGTCCGCGTATTTCATATAAAATACCGTAAACGTTGGTTTCTTCATTTGAATAGAGGTTTTCCTGAAAGCCGGTGGCTTTTGGGATATGGCGGTTTACAAAATTTCTTCCATCTTCAATGTAATCATAAAGCTGTTCCGGTTCGTCTATAGTTTTATAACTAAGATGTAATGATGCTCTGAAAGAAGGGAATACCACATCAGCCCACCATGGCTCAGCATCGGCGCGCTGATCAGGAATTACCTCGCCATAAACAGGATAACTGAAGGAATAGGGAAAGGTAGTATCGAACTGCTGGTACTCTTTTTCCGGAAGCTCTATTCTGAAATATCCTCGTGGAAGGGGAGTTCCATTTTGTCCACAGGATATAAAAACCAGTGAAAGAATTATAATTGTAAGGAAAATATAATACCGATTCAGATTCATTTTTATAAATAATTGATTAACAAAAGCATGACGATTTTTTATTCGTTTTAGTATGCCTTTCATTGGTTTTTATTCTTTTTTAACCGGGTTATTCAGCTTAACCTTTACCTGTTTAATCCGTCTGTTATCAACAGCATCCACAATCATTTCAAAATCGTCAAAACGGATTTTTTCACCTTTATAGGGCAGTTCTTTCTTTATTTCCAGAATAAGACCGGCAAGTGTATCTGCTTCTCCTTTTATATCATTAAAAGTGTTATAATCTATTCCGGTGATTTTACAAAAGTCTTTCAGTAATGTTTTGCCTTCAAACACAAAATTCTGCTGGTCTACTTTTGAGTATATAGTTTCTTCTATATCAAACTCATCATTTATTTCGCCCACTATTTCTTCAAGAATATCTTCCAGGGTTACAATGCCTGAGGTGCCTCCGTATTCGTCAACAACAACAGCCATATGTATCTTTTTTTCCTGAAATTCCTTTAACAGATCATTGATCTTTTTACTTTCCGGAACAAAAAAGCAGTTACGTATGAGTTCCTGCCATTTGAATTCTTCACGGGCATCAAGATGCGGTAAGAGATCTTTGATATAAAGAATACCTATAACATTATCAAAACTTTCACGGTACACGGGTATGCGGCTGTATCCTGCATCAACAATTACATTTATGAGTTCATTAAATGGAATATCTTCAGCAACAGCCACAACATCCATCCTGCTTTTCATAATCTCACGTGCATAAATATTACTGAATTGCACTATCCCGTAAAGCAATTGCTTATCCTCTTCGGTTCCCGTTTCTTCGTGTGTAATATCAATAGCATGAGAAAGTTCATTTGCACTAAGCCCTGTTTTTTTAACCGCCAACCGCTTATCAATAAAATTGGTTGACCTTACAAGTAAAGTGCTCAGCGGGTAGAAAAATTTGCGCAAGAAAATTAACGTTCCGGCTATCATTAACGAAAACTCCTCATTTTTTTGGGTAGCATAAACCTTGGGTAGTACCTCTGCAAAAAGCAGTATGAGAAATGTAACAACAATTACCTGTATAATGAAAGCCGCAATAATATAATCGTCAAGATTAAATACAATTTGGGATATAAAAGTAGATAGAATAATTATGGCAATATTAACCACATTATTGGTAATAAGTATGGTTGCCAGCAAACGCTTGGGTTTCTCAAGCAGGTTTATGATCCTGAGTGCATTTTTATGGGAACTCTCGCGAAGATTATCCAGTTGGGAATGTTTGAGCGAGAAAAAAGCAATTTCTGATCCTGAAACAAGCGCCGATAGCACCAAAAGCAGAAACATGACAAAAAGGGCGATGGCTGCTTCAGCATTGAAGGTATTAAAAAAAGACAGAATCAATGAAACAAAACCCGAATAGGGCTCAGGTGAATCTTCCAATGTATATAAACCTTTGATTTTAATGCAAAAGTAATATAAAAATTCTCACAAAATCAAGTTTTTCATTTCTTCTGAAATTCTCTCATTATCTGTTTTTCGTGTTTGTCTTCAGCGTAGAAGATTCACATAAAAATTCCTATCTTTACTATCTCGTTTCTCCCATCGGAATTTATTCCGGACAGGGCACACATCTGTGCCGGCAGTAGTTAAAATTAAACCCTGTTATATGAAGAAAGTAATCAGCTTTGCTGCTACGCCTCAAAACCTTCTGAAAATTACAGCCATTGATAAGGCATTTAAAAAATACCGAAAGGAAGTAAAACACATCATTTGTCATGCAGGAAATGAAGAAGATGAAAGAGCATCTCTTTCTTCTTTTACAGATCTGGATTTTCCCCGAACCAGCCACTATATTTCTGCAGGCTTTGGCAGCCATGCGGCCCAAACAGCCAAAACCATGCTGGATGTAGAAAAGGTTTTACTTGATGAAAATCCCGACCTGGTTATACTTTCAGGACACCAGGATGCTACTCTGGCATGCGGTATTACCGCCTCTAAAATGCATATATCCATTGCTCATATCGACGCCGGCTTGCGAAGTTTTGAAAAGTATAATCCTGAAGAAATCAACAGGATTCTTACCGATGTGCTTTGCGAGTACCATTTTGTAAGTGAACACAGTGCCATGAAAAATCTCAGGGATGAGGGTGAAAATTCGGATAAAATATTTTTTACCGGAAATACACTTGTGGATGTGCTGGAGATGTACTGGTCTGATATGGAAGAATCAGATGTAGCTGAGAAATTTAAGCTGGGAGATGAAAGCTATATTCTGGCGACATTTCATCATAAAGAAAACCTCGAAAAGAGACAGAATCTCAGCGAGATTACAGAAATGATAAAAAGGCTTGGCAAAGAATGCAGAATTGTGTGGTTGCTTCCGGAATATGCCCATAAGAAACTAATCAAAAAAGGGCTGGATAAGGAACTTTCACCGGATGTGTTACTTTCAGGGCCTATTCCATATATAGATTTTCTTGCATTGATGTATAATGCAGAAGTTGTTATTACAGACAGTGAAGGTATTCAGGAAGAAACTACCTATCTTGGAGCTCAATGCATTACAGTAAGAAAATACACTGAACGAATTGTAACACTTGATGTAGGCACAAACCAACTTGTGGGGTTTGATTTTGAAAAAGCTGAGAAAGCTGCTGAAGATATACTCAAAGGCACTTTGAAACCTGGAAGAATACCTGAAATGTGGGACGGAAAGGCAGCCAAAAGAATTGTTGAAGTACTAATTGACGAAATGGAATAATACCGTAAGAGCTTACAGAAGAATGTTACTTCAATTTACTCATAATTCTGATGATGCCATTTTTCTGCCCCAATCACCCCGATTTAGCAATATAAAAAGTTTAAGACTATTGCTTTTGGTGGTTATAGCCTTAATTTTAATCCTTGAAATTTGTGACCTTCTGACTTAATTCAAATTTATATTCCGGATATTCATACAAAGATGGACGTTGTTCCGTTTCACCAATGCTGTAACCCCATATTGAATTATATTCTTTTTTATTTTCACCCATATCCTCAACTTGTTCAAGATATGAAGCGATAGACTTTGATTCAA
>SLOJ01000017.1 GCA_007132585.1 Bacteroidales bacterium
ACTTTTTTATCAAAAGCCATCAAAGAAGTTGAAAGAGCATCATCGGCAATACCGCTGGCATACTTACCTATAATATTGGCAGTGGCCGGCGCCACAACAAACACATCACCCCAGTCGGTAAGGCTTATATGCTCAGTGGTATAATCGTTATCTTCACCAAAAACCTGGTCATACAGTTTATTCTGCGACAAAGATTCAATGGTAACCCTGGAAACAAACCACATGGCACTTTCAGTGGCTACAACCCGCACTTCTGCTCCGGCCTTCTTAAAAAGCCTGATCAGAAACATACTCTTATAAGCAGCAATGCCGCCACTTATTCCCAGTAATATTTTTTTTCCTTCAAGCATAAGTAGTTTTGTTTTTGAAGATCCTGTTACATAACCGGTTAAAAAATTGCTGAAAATACACAGGGTTTCTGAAAACCGGAATCCGGCAGGCAGGTACCAGGTGTTTATAACACATGATAATAAAACCTTTCCGGCAAAACTATTCCAATTATTTTCAAAAACCCTGCATGATCATAAGATCATTTTATCTAACAACTGATTAGTCGTTTTCTTCAGGCACGCGATAATATATTTTATCTTCAAGATACTCGCTTATAGCAATAAGACTTGGTTTGGGAAGTTGCTCGTAGTAACGGGCTATTTCAATCTGCTCGCGGTTTTCAAATACCTCTTCCAGATTATCGGTAGAAGTGGCAAATTCAGAAAGTTTATTGTTTAACTCTTCCTTCATTTCAAGGCCAACCTGGTTGGCTCTCTTGCCAATAATTACCACTGACTGATAAATATTTCCGGTTTCTCTGTCAAACCTTCTGAGGTCGCGTGTAACAGTATTACCTTCAGTTTTTATTTTTTTGTAATCCATGGTTTATATAAATATTTAAAAATCTGATTATAATAATTATTATTTCATCTGCCCGCTGCCAGTTCTTCCAATCTTGTAATCTGTTCCTGCGAGGTACTTAACATTCTGTCGGCAGTTGTAAGATATTCTGAATCGGGGAAACGGTTTTTTAAACGACGATGTGCTTCAACAACATTCCTGTATCGTTCAAGTTGCCGGTCTTCAATGCTGTTTTCGGCATATAAAAAATGTGAGCGCATAATGTAAAACATTGCATCTTCGCGGTATTGTGTGTCTGGATAATCTCTGATGACGTTTTGAAATGATTTTACGGCTGCCATATAATCCCTTATATTGAAGAACAACATAGCCGATTCAAATGCTTTTTTTTCAAGTTTCTCACGAAGCTCATCAATCAATTGATTGGCTTCTTCTACCTTGGTGCTGTTGGGATAACGGTTGGTAAATGCCTGCAATTCACGAATAGCTTCGCGGGTTGGCGTTTGATCAAGCGAAGGCCGTGGTGAAAGAAGATATTTACAATAAGCACTCATGAACAAAAATTCTTCAGCATGCTCACTGCGGGGAAAGCCCTGTGTAAATGATTTGAAATAGTGGGCAGCAAGGACGTAATCACCTTGCTTGTAATGAGCCATTGCGTAGTAATAATTCAACTGCTCAGCTTCGGCGGTGCCTCTGAAAGCTGGTATTATATCGGTTAATAATCCCAGTGCCCTGTGGTAATCTTCATTGTTGTAATACTCAATGGCCTTCTCCTTTTTAAGCATCACATCATCGCTTTTCAGCAGTTTCTGGTATTGACTGCATGAAGCAAAAAGCAATAAAAAAGCTGAAAAAACAAGGATCCCTTTTGTTATGTGACTGTTTAGCATGAATTCGCGCTTAATTTGTTTTTAGTTTGTACTTTCCAAAACAGTTTGCAAAGGTAATCAATTCTTTGATTTCTTGCGCAATCAAAACGACAAAGTAACAGCTTAATTATGCAAGGAGTTTAGTTTTTAGGAAATAATAACACAGGGATACTGATCAGTATCTGTTTAAATGATAAATACTTATTCCAAAATTATCAATATACCCCTTTTCATTTCCGGGATTCCATATATAAATTTTAAGAACCGAACCCGGTTTAATGGTTTTTGCATCCAGACTAAGGTTCTGACTGATGGAGCTCCAGCTTTTAAAGGCTCTTATTTGTGAGTCAAATCGTTGTGCTTCCCAGAAGTAATTCCCATCATCATTTTCAAGAGAAAATATCAGCACTGATGATGGTGTTGCATGAAAATACCCCTGAAATCGGGCCTGGATAAAAAGCTTATAAATACCTTCAGCTAAAAAAGAATCCAGATTAAAAGAAAAAGTTGGAGAAAACTCAAAAAGCTGCGCCGAAACTTTTCCTGAGTAACTCACTTCTTCTGTACGAACCGATGGATCGTATGTCCAGTACTCATAATCCTTTTCAAAATCATTTTTGGTTTCCAGTATTTTATCACCATCCCTTTCAGGTATGATCAGTTTCGGGAATTCATAAATAAAAATTCCGTGATCAGGATTCTCAAAAATTAGCTTATAAGAGCTGTCGATGTTTTTGGCGAAAAAAGGCATCTGATGCATGGTGTTGGAGTAATGCTGCGTATGCCAGTTTAAAAAGAGATACTTTTTGTAATCCTCATCAAAATGATCCTTATCCA
>SLOJ01000041.1 GCA_007132585.1 Bacteroidales bacterium
AAAAAATCCCTTTCAAATTAAAAGTTACTAAATTTGACCCGGACAAGTCTTTTACTTTAAGGGGTAACAAAGGTTCGCGTTTAAATTAATTGAATGCAGCGGAAATTTCTGAAAAACCTGGCGCTATTGCTGGTTTTAAATCTACTGATCAAGCCCTTCTGGATCTTTGGTATCGACCGTACAGTGCAGAATACTGTGGGTGCAGAAGAGTATGGATTTTATTTCGCAATATTCAATTTTTCCTTTCTGTTTTATATTCTTTTAGATTTTGGCATTACAACCTTTAATAATAAGAACATTGCGCAAAATAATCATCTGCTTAGAAAGCACCTGTCGAATATTATTGTTCTTAAACTTTTGCTTTTCATTGTATACCTGATTTTTACCTTCTTTGCTGCTTTTATTATCAAATATTCGAAAGAACAATTATACCTGCTTGCATTTCTGGGCCTCAACCAGTTTATAATAAGCTTCATTTTATATCTGCGCTCCAACCTGGGTGGACTTCATCTATTCAGGACCGATAGCTTTATATCGGTACTAGACAGGAGTATGATGATTTTCATTTGTGCACTTTTGCTATGGGGAAATATTGTTCCGACGTTTAAAATAGAGTATTTCGTTTATGCTCAAACAGTTTCCTTATCTTTGACCGCACTTATAACTATGATTATAGTTTTCAGGAAAGCTGATACACAATTTCTGAAATTAAGCTGGAGCATGCCTTTTTTCCTGATGATGCTGCGCCAGAGTTTTCCTTTCGCAATTCTGGTTCTATTAATGACCTTTTATAACCGTATTGACAGTGTAATGCTTGAAAGGATGCTTGATGAAGGTGCGATGTACTCAGGGATATATGCTTCAGCCTATCGTTTGCTTGATGCCGCGAACATGATCGCCTATCTTTTTGCGGTTTTACTGCTTCCCATTTTTGCCCGGATGCTAAAACAGAATGAATCTATTGAAGAACTCATTAAGCTTTCATATACCTTAATAATTACATCTGCTATTATTATAGCAGTTGCCTCTTTTTTCTACTCAGAAGAATTCATGAGATTACTGTATTCTATTCATGAAGGGGAGAGTATTATCGAATACGAATACAGGATCATGCACAGCTCGAGGGTTTTTGGAATTCTCATGGCGAGTTTTTGTGCTATTTCTACAATGTATATTTTTAGCACTCTGTTGACGGCGAACAGCAAGCTTAAATATTTGAATTTTATTGCTTTGACAGGGATGATCGTTAATATCAGCTTGAATCTCATACTTATACCTTTATATCAAGCTTTTGGATCGGCAATTGCCACCCTTGCTACACAGTTTCTGATTGCCGGGGTGCAGGTTTTTGTAGTTTACAAATTATTTAAATTCAGAATAAACTATCGGTTGATTTTTAAAATTCTTGTTTTTATAACCGGTGTTCTTATACTCGGATACTTTTCAAAACATACGAAACTTGACTGGTATATTGCTTTTCCTTTGTTTGTCATTTTCTCTCTTTTATTAGCTTTATCGATAAGACTGGTAAGCTTACGTTACATTTACAGCGTTTTAAAATACGGCGAGAAACACTAAAAATATACCCCAGAGTCATCAATGCGAAATTTATTTATCTTTGGGCTCATTTTCAGAAATCACGGTTTTTGGGCAATATTTATTTTGCATATACGTAAAGATTCTAACCTACATTTATTTTAACTACAATTAAAGAAATGGATAACAAAAAAGTAAACAACGAATTTGATTCCACGAACATTGTTATGTTTTTTATACGTTGGTGGAAACATTTGGGAATTATTAGCTTCACAGCAGCAGTGTTGGGGGTAATTTTCTCATCTCCCATTTTTATCACACCGTTATTTGAATCAACTGTATTGATGTTTCCTGCCAAATCAAGCAGCTTAAGCCGTGCAGTTTTTGGAACGAATGTTGACTTTCTGGAATACGGTGATGTTGACGATGCCGAAAGGCTTCTCCAGGTTTTGGGGTCTACTGCCATAAGAGACAAGGTAGTTGAACGTTTCGATCTGTTTGAGCATTATGATATTGAAGAAGATGATAAATACCGTAATACTAACCTTAGAAAAATTTATAGTAGTAATATTTCATCACGGCGCACTCCTTATGGTGCAGTGGAGGTAAGGGTTCGTGATAAAAGTCCTGAAATGGCTGCTGACATGGCCAACGAAATTGCTGCACTTGCCGATACCATACAAAACGACATAAGACAACAACGGGCATTGCTTGCATACCAGGTTGCGCGGCAAAGCTATCAAAACATGCTGAATGAAATAAATATAACCCGTGACTCTTTGGCCAACCTGATGAATTTAGGTATCTATCAATATAATGCACAGGCAGAGATGCTTACCCAACAACTTGCCATTGACCTTTCCAGGGGCAACGACAGTGGTGTACAGGCAATCGAAGAACAACTGGATGCCATCAGGGAATATGGCGGTAGTTTTATGACGCAAAAGGAACATCTTGAGCAGACTTCACGTAACCTTCATGTTGTTCAGCGTGTAATGCAGGAAGCCAGAGCCGATCTTGA
>SLOJ01000174.1 GCA_007132585.1 Bacteroidales bacterium
ATTAAACACAAAAACCACTGATTATCAGTGGTTTTTGTGCCCAGAACAGGACTCGAACCTGCACGTACTTGCGTACACTAGTCCCTGAAACTAGCGCGTCTACCAATTTCGCCATCTGGGCAAATAAGAGTCAGATCGTTTTTGAAGAAAAAATGGTGCCCAGGACAAGACTCGAACTTGCACGAGCTTGCGCTCACTACCCCCTCAAAGTAGCGTGTCTACCAATTTCACCACCTGGGCTTATTGTTACATTTTCAGCTGTTCAGTAAGGAAAGACCGTTGCAGAATGCTTTTTGAAAATGTGTGGCAAAGGTAAGAAAAGTTTTATTTTGCACAACACCTGTGGAAGCATTTTTTTTAGGATGATTTTTGTTAGGTTTGTAGAAACATTTTTTGTCATGAATCCTACTAAAGA
This sequence comes from Bacteroidales bacterium, assembly GCA_007132585.1. Classification (GTDB taxonomy): domain Bacteria; phylum Bacteroidota; class Bacteroidia; order Bacteroidales; family UBA7960; genus SKVR01. The sequence continues at coordinate 416 of SLOJ01000174.1, forward strand.
AAATCCGGTTTTATCACGCCAGGTGATTGAAATGATAACCGTTGCACACGAATACTGCCTGTTTTTTGAGCAGGTCGAAAAATACTCTGCTCAGGAGATTTTTTCCTACTTCCAGAAAATAGGCCCCCTGCTCTACCTTAAAGGCGCAGTATTGCCCGCCAATGTGGAAGCCGATCCTGAATTTATGGAACGCTTCGTTACAGAAGAACAATGGGAGTCGGTATTTAAAACCCTGAGGGAAAAATTTGGCGACGACGATGTGTATTTTGTACACGATCATAATTATGATTCGGAAGAAGTGAGCTTATCTGATAACATGTCGGATATTTACCAGGACATGAAAGACTTTGTGATGCTTTACCAGAAAGCTCCGATGCAAAGCAAACGCTGCGCAGTGGCAGAACTTCAGAAACTGTTTGAGAATCATTGGGGGTTAAGGATATTACAGGCACTTACCAATATTCATGTAAAAATATACCGCAACAGTATTGATCCTGAATTGTTTTCTGATGATGAACTCTCAGGTGAATAAAAATTCAAACAACTTTTTTTAAATAATTTAGAAGGTTGGGTAGGTTTTTACAAAGTAAGATTATGCTACCTGACAAACAGTTTATGAGAACTGATTTCATTGGAATAAATTACCACCGTATATAAACCTGTATGTAACTGCGATGCCAGGTAAAAATTATTTACACTAAAGGCTTCCAGTATTGAAGAATAAACTAGCTTGCCCTGCATATCAAATATCCTGCATTCGGTATCCTTGTCACCCATAAAATTAATATTAAAATTACCGTTACCCGGATTGGGGTAAATAGTAATGCTTTCATCTGTTACAGGCTGCATATTTACACTAACAGGTGGAAATACTTCTGTGGTGCCGTCAAAATCAGTTTGCAGCAGGCGGTAATAAGATATTCCTGTCAGGGGGTTTTCATCAGTTACAGAATAATATACCGTATTATTGGTCGTTCCTGCACCATAAACGTGTGTTAAGGTTTTCCATGAGATACCATCACCACTGGTTTCAACGGTAAAAAAATCATTGTTTACTTCGGTTAGGGTTATCCATTCAATATGTATCTCACTACTTTGTACAACTTCGGCAGTAAATGAAAGTAAAGAAATGGGCAAAGAATCATCCGAACTACCTGCTGTCCAACGGCTGAAGTTCTCAATATTATGAGCCGTAATTTTTTTATTTAATGCATCAACTTCTGCTGGAACCCAAATCCAATCCATTCCGGGAGTATAGTTATGCTCTGCACTTTTAAAAAGAGAAAAGTTTGATGATTCATCATACATATTCAATTCTCCGGTAAAATAATGAAAAACAATGGTTGCATCCAGATTTTCATTGTTTTGCGGAATGATATCAAACCATCGGAGTATGCTGCGCGATTCGTCTGTGTAATTGAGTTCACTGTGGCCCCTTCTTAACAAAGTTGAACCCAGGTTTTTGTCTGATTGAATTTCCAGTCCTATTCCACTTATTTCACCTGAAGGATTATTGAGGTTACGCTGTAGTTGCAGGTACCCATCCAGACCAAAAACCCGTGAAGCAGTATTTTCAAATTCATTCTCGATCAGTTCAGCATCCGTATCCAAGAAAATAACATATCCGTTAAGATCAAGCATACCCTTTTCCATTTCCAAAACACCATCCACATATAAGTCACCTGTAAGCTTTGTATTATTAAAATTCTTAATTCTTAGATTATTTACTCTTATATGAGGAATATTCTGAAAAGAATTCCCCGAAAATTCAACAAAACCCTCTCCTGAAATCATGGGTGTTCCATCATTTGTAACCAGGTTATCTTTAATGTAAATGGTAAATGGGTTTTGAATTTCTATTTCAGAATTACCTTCCATGATCAGCAGCTGAAAGCTGAGGTCCTGATCAATTACAGGATATGTATCAGATACGGGAATTTTAACTCCGGCTCCTGTGGGAGGCACACTTTCCTGGTCCCAGTTTGATGCAATATTCCAGTCGGTACTTCCTGATCCCGGAATCCATGTCCAGAGAGTTCCGGGGTTGTAAATATCCATAATTACAGGATAATTATCATTTTCCAGTTCATTGAATTGCCAGGTAAAAGCAAAGTCCCATTCAGGATAACTTTCGGCTGTTTTCATTTGTGCGGTAGTAAGACCTATACCCCCGGCACTTTGTGTCATACCTGATGTATTTATATCCCAGTAGCTGTTACTAACAGTACCCATATTTCGGCCCACACCCACCATGCCTACAAGTCCTCCGACCAGTTCTGTTGCATCACCGGCAGAAACCTGGCCTGTGGAATAGGAATCAATAAGGATTCCCCGAAGTTCTACACATCCGGCCAGGCCACCAATGCGAATACCCCCGGGTACATCAACATTACCCCTGGCGTAACTGTTTGAGATCAGCCCTTTTTGATTGCAACCTGCAATACCCCCGAATTTGTCCTTACCCGGAGCATCCTCGTTAGTCAGAGAAACATTTACCCGTGTCCAGCATCTATATATAACTGGTCTGAAACTTTCAGCCGCTGAAGCATTGGTCATATAGCTGTTATTGGAACCTACAAGTCCGCCGGTGGCTCCTTCCCCAATAACATCTCCGCCATCCACATAACAATTTTCTATTTGGGTGTTCTGGTTTCCGGTAACTCTTCCCACAAGAGCACCTGTACCTCGACCCCCAACTACCGTTACATGTAACAAGCCCAGGTTTCTGATACTTGTGGCTACGGTTCCATCTTCCCCGATATGTCCGAATAAACCCACATTGGCGTAACCTACAGAAATCACATTAAGATTCTTAATTACATGTCCGTTCCCATTGTAGTGGCCTGTAAATCTTATATCGGTATTATTACCACCTATGGGTTCCCAATCACTGAAACTATCATTGGGGGGTAAATTAAAATCAATATCAGCTTCTTGTCGAAACCAGCTATCAGGAAAATCGCGCACATTGTTTAAATGTCCGGCATTTAAAATAATGTAAGGATCAGCTTCCGTTCCGATTCCCCCTGCAAATTGTGCGAAAATCTGGTTTTTACATACAATAACCAAACTCAAAGATAAAAATAAATACAGGTAGATATTTTTCATATTAATATATTTTTAAGTTCTGCAAACACACTTTTTTACCTATCAAGTTGATGTTAACAAAGTAATTTAAATAGCGTTTAAATTTATATAGTAAATGTTCTCTATTAAACAAATAATATATACGCCAAAATACCCGGAAAAAATTAAGCCAAAGAACCCTGCAAATTACCAGGACATTGACCTGAAAAATTTAAATGATCGTTTATCATTTCTGCCGGTTTATAAACTGCACTTGCAAGCATCTGTATTTCAAGTTATTAAATTTGCTTATCCAACTATTTTTCTGCATTTCATTTACCAAAAAAAGCAAAAAACAATGATGGGTTCTGAATTGTTAGTAAATTCGCAATCATTCAATATACCTAATCTCTTAAATACAAGTTGATATGAATCTGAAAAGACTTCTGTATACAGTTTTAATAACCGGCAGTGTTTTAAGTTGCGCCATTGCTGAAAAAGGATACCGGATAAATGTAAAAGTAGACGGAGTGCAGGATACAATTTCCATGCTGGCATACCATTTTGGTAACCGCCAGTATATTCAGGATACCGTAAGAGTTGATAATGAGGGGCGTTTTGTTTTCCAGGGTGATGAAAGACTTGATCAGGGAATGTACATGGTAGTTTTGCCCGGTCAAAAGTATTTTGAAATCATAGTTGATAAGAATCAGCATTTCAGCGTTGATAGTGAGATGGATAACTTCATCAGTACAATGAAGTTTGAAAACTCACCCGATAACGAAGCTTTTTACAATTATATGCGCTTTATCGGCCGGCAGAATGAAATTACCGGTCCTGCAAGAACAGAACTCCAGGACCCTGAAATTTCAGAAGAAAGGAAAAATGAATTACGTGCTTTACTTACTGAAGCCGACCAGCAGGTTAAAGCATTACAACAGGAGATCATTGAGGAGTTTCCTGATGGATTGTTTGGCAAGATCATTCTTGCTCAGCAGGAACCCGCCATGCCAGAGGCACCCCTTAAAGATGACGGAACACCTGATAGCGAATACCTTTACCAGATTTATAAAGAAAGATTCTGGGAGAATATTGACTTCTCTGACGACCGTCTTTTGCGTACACCCATATTTCATGCAAAGCTAAATCAATATTTTACCCGGGTATTGGTGCAAATGCCTGACAGCATCATTGCCGAAGCCGATCGCCTGGTTGAAAAAGCAAGGGTACATCCCGAAGTCTTTAAATATGTAATATTTTTTGTTACAAACACTTTTGAACGATCACAGATCATGGGCATGGATGCTGTATTTGTACATATGGTAGAAAATTACTACATGAGTGGAGAGGCAGACTGGGTAGAGCCCGAGCAGTTGAAACGCATTTCAGAACGTGCTATGGCTCTTAAACCGCTGCTAATTGGCAAAATTGCCCCGGATATAACCATGTTTACCCGTGATCGTAGTCCGTTAAGTTTACATGATGTAGATGCCGGATTTACCATTATATACTTCTGGGATTCGGAATGTGCACATTGTAAGCGTCAAACACCGAAACTCAAAGAGTTTTATGAACGTTTTAACTCTAAAGGTGTTGAAATTTATGCTGCCAATACGGAAGCTGATCGCGACAAATGGCTGAATTATGTCAGTGAAAACAACCTTACCTGGATTAACGTGCACGATCCTGCTAATCTTTCAGATTTTCGTGATAAATATGATATTTGGGCTACTCCGCTTATCTTTTTGCTTGATCATGACAAACGCATCCTCGCCAAACGCATAACCATTGAGCAGGCTGAAGAGATCATAACAAGACAAATGGAAAGTCAAAACCAGTAAGTGTTTGTATTTTACCGGTGCTCGTCTCGTAACAGATCCATTATAGTTTTAACCGGATTGAAAGTGATCAGTGGCACTTCCACAAAGATTGTATTCCAGTAGGCCATTGCTCCGTTCCACAGGCCAGGGAGCTCCTGCGCCTTTAGGTCTTTACCATCCTTACTTTTCTCACTGATAAAACCGGTTTCAGGATCAACAAAAGATCTGAGATCGAACTTATTATTGTGTTGATCTTTCAAAGAACAAACCAGGTCTACCGGATTAAAATGTGTTGACTGCTCAAAAATCTTTTTTTGATCTGTATCGCCATGATTTACCTGCGAAGATTCAACTATTTGCAATGACCGGGTGCCGTTACTCTTATCTATCACCCAGAAAGGCCCTCCGCCGGGTTCACCCACATTCTTTACCATTCCGCAAATCCGTATAGGTCTTTCCAGTATTTCTCTAAGTTTATCATATCCTGTGGAAACATCTGCCGGTAGTTTAGCAGGATCAATATAAAGATACTCTATTGCAAAGGTTCGCGCTACAGCATATTCGTCTTCAGTAAAAGTACCACTCTCCATTTCATTCAGTATTTTGAATATTTTCTCCTGCAAAAAGAGCAGTATGCCTCCCAGAAGTTTTTTATAGGTATATGTTTCCTGCTTCAAACGATCGGGTACAACATTATCAATATTCTTGATAAAAACCATATCCTCATTGAGTTCTGTTAGATTTTGGATGAGTGCACCATGCCCACCTGGCCTGAAAAGCAATGAACCGTCACTATCACGAAAAGGTTTATTATTCATGTCAACCGCCATGGTATCTGTTGATGGCTTTTGCACCGAAAATTTTATTTCATATTTTACTCCAAACTCTTCTTCATAAGAATCAATCACACTTCCTACATGATTTATAAATCGGCCCCTGTGCTCGGGTGATACGGTAAAATGCAGTTTTACTTTACCGTTTTCTTTCTTCACATAATTGGCACCCTCAACCAGATGCTCTTCAAGAGAAGTACGGCTAAAGCTGTCGTAGCGATGAAACTGCAGCAAACCTTTGGGCAGCAAAGCATAACCAAGTCCAGCATCATCCAGTAAATTATCAAGCAAGGGTAAAAAGTCTTTTTTATCATACAATTCAGTTGCATCCATACCATTTTTATCCATTACCTCGGTAAGATCATTCCAAAAGGCAAACGATCTCATTTCATCAAAAAACCTTGCAGCTTGGTTGTTTTCGGCACTTAACTGTTCAACAGATGTTCCTTTTCGCAGTTCGTCGCGCCATGTAAAAAGATCTTTGAACATTCGGGTTGCTGCACCACTGGAAGGAACAAACTTAACTATGTCGAGCTTTGGAGCTTTCTGCTCAAAGAAACTGATATACTCCTGCATCCGATCATTTTCTATTTTCAAAATTCCATCATCTATTGTAGCTGGGGCAGCAAGTTTAATATAGGGAAAACCATTTTCAAAATTGCGAACCTGTTCTTTGGCCATTTCTACGGAAATACCCTTTTCCTTAAGCTGTTGCAAATCTTTTTCTGTAAACATAGCTATGGTTTTAAATTACATTGATTTTAAAATAATAAAAATACACTTTATCCTGAAAACCTGATGCATTATTTTCCTGCTATCAGGTCATCATCATCTCTTACGAGCATAAGAATAGCAGAATGGGGTACGATAAAATATTTTTCGGAATTAAATTCAATTTCGAATGAGTTGTCTTGCAAAAAAACTGCCAGATCACCCTCGGCAGCCTGCAGGGGAAAATATTTTAGGCTTTCAGGAGTTTCTTTCCAGGGTTCATCGCTTTCGATGGGTGCCGGAATGGGGTATCCGGGTCCGGTTTTCATCACATAACCACTTTGTATTTTTCTTTTCTCTTCAACACCGGGAGGTAGATAAAGCCCACCTTTGGTACGTTGGGTTGCACTTTTGGGTTTGATAAGTACCCTGTCGCCTATAAGTATAAATTTTTCAAGGCTCTCACCATCTATTTTTAGCAACATATATAACGTTTTTCAGAATTTATCAAACTTTCACAAACCTAAGTTTTTTTTGTGTAAAAATAAAATTTTGATTAACTGATCATACTTGACTTTTAATTTAAGTTTTTTAATTTAAGTTTTTTAAAGACAAAATAAGTAAGTCTACATTCAGGTTTTCTTTTTTAACAATTAAAAGTAAAACATTATTAAGTGTTGTTACGTTAGTTTGGCAAATAAAGCATGTTTGAAATACATCGGAAAACCTGAGTTTTTCATAAAGATAAAACAAACATCCAAAAGCATAAACATATGGCTAAAAGACTTTTATTAATCAGCAATTCAACAAATTACGGGGAAAGGTACCTGGATTACACCCGTAAGTACATAACAGATTTTCTTGGAAAGGATGTTCGTAATGTTGCTTTTGTTCCCTATGCTGCAGTTGACATTTCTTATGTTGAATACACCAACAAGGTAAATGAAGTTTTCCAGGAACTGGGTTATACAATAAAATCAACAGAAGATATCCAGGGTCCTGAAAGAGTCATTGAAGAGGCCGATGCCATTGTTATTGGTGGTGGAAATACTTTTCATCTGATCCATTATATGCATGAAAGAGGCATTATGGACATCTTAAGAAAAAAGGTAGAAAACGGAACGCCCCTTATAGGTTGGAGTGCCGGAAGTAATGTTGCATGCCCCAGCATAAAAACCACCAACGATATGCCGGTAATTCAACCCGTAAGTTTTGAAGGCCTGTCTTTGATACCCTTCCAGATCAACCCCCACTATACCGATGGTCGCATACCCAATCATAACGGTGAATCAAGGGAAGAAAGGATAAAAGAATTCCTGGAATTAAACCCCGATTTTACTGTTGTTGGACTGAAAGAAGGTTCAATAATTCGAATTGAAGATGATAAAGTAAAACTGTTTGGCAATAAGACTTTAAAAGTATTCAGAAAAGATCAACCCACCCTGGAATATGACCCAAGCACTTCACTTGATTTTATTCTAAAATAATAACACTTAAAATTCTACATTCAACCCCATACTTGCTATATTTGCATAGTATGGGGTTTTTAGTACTGTCCTGTGTAATATAACATGTTTACAAAAAATAATTTATGAGTAATGAGTCCAACTCCGTTGTAAGTAATGATTTTTTGCAAAATCCTTTGGTGATTGAAGAGATACATGCAATAAATGGTGCCGGATATTACAGTGCCGGACCTGTTATTATTATGCAACTAAACCTGGGCGACTGGGATGAAGTATATACGAATACCATTGACGGTTTTTTTGAAAAGCTTCACCAAACCATTCCAGCTTTGCATAAGCACCATTGCAGTGAAGGTGAAGAAGGATTGTTTTTTACACGGGTAAAAGACGGAACCTTGCTTGGTCATGTTGCTGAACACATTGCCCTGGAACTTCAAAACCTCGCCGGAATGAACGTAGGCTTTGGTAAAACCCGAAGCACTGATCGTAAAGGAGTTTATAATATAATTTTTCGTTTTATCAATGAGCCCGCAGGAAAGTATGCAGCGCGGGCAAGCGTGGATATCATAAACCGAATTCTTACGAAAAAAGAAATAAATATCGATCAATATGTTGGAGATCTTACCTGGCTGCGACAAAAGTATGCCATGGATCAGGCCACACAAGCAATTATTGACGAAGCCCATCAAAGAAATATTCCGGTTATACAACTTGATTCCTTCAGATTGATTCAGCTGGGTACCGGAAAATATCAGAAACGCATAAAAGGCAGTGTTACTTCAGATACAACATGGCTGGCAGGTGAAAACTCGCGTGATCCCTATCTGAATCTTTTAATGCTTGCCAATGCCGGTATTACAGTGCCGCGTACAATAAAAACAGAACACCTGGATGATGCATTGTTATTCTGGAAAAGTATTCATAAGCCTGTTACCATAAAAGCATCGGTAAAGAATAATTCTACCTGCATTTTTCCTGCAATCAACAATTCCGGTATATTGGAAGATGCTTTTACTTTGTGTAAAAGCCAAAGTAATGAGGTAATTGTAAATGAACAGATCCCCGGGCTGGCATATCGCCTGCTGGTCATTAACCACAAATTTGTTGCGGCTACTTTGCTTGAAAGCCCCGAATTAATTGGAAACGGCAAAGATAATATTGCTGTTCTCATTCAAAAACTCAACGAAGAGCAGGAAAGAAAAAACCTGTCGGATAGCAGCCTGAAAGCCCTGCAGCCCGATGATAAAATGCTTGAACTTTTATCATTTTATCGATACACGCTCGATGATATTCCCGAAGAAGGAATCAGGGTACCGCTTGATCACAATACTTACATGACCGGCATAGCCTTATCAACAGATGTTACAGGAATTGTACATCCGGTAAACAGGTATATTGCTGAAAGAGCAGCGGAAGTTATCAACCTGCCGGTAGCAGGAGTTGATATTATTTGCCCCGACATAAGCAAACCCATTGAAGAAAATCAAGGCGCCGTTGTAAATGTTGAAATGGACCCCGATCTTCAGATGTATATGAACCCCTGGAAAGGCCAGCCAAGAGATATTGCAACCCCTTTTCTTAAGTCAGTTTTTCCGGAAAAATCAACCACGCGAATTCCTGTTTTCTCTGTCACCGGTTCGGCCGGGAAATCGGTTTGCACCTACCTGATAAATTTTATGCTTGAGAAAGATGGTTATAAAACAGGTCTTTCAAATTCTGATGGGATATTTATTGACGGCCGGCGAATAATTCGTGAAGATATGGCTAATTATGACGCTGCACAGCTTATCCTTAAAGACTCAGGCGTAGATTGTGCCGTATTTGAAACTCCGGCAGAAAGCATTATGAGCCACGGACTTGGCTATGATTTTGCCGATGTGGG
>SLOJ01000052.1 GCA_007132585.1 Bacteroidales bacterium
TGAGCATTAAACCGATAAGTGAGATTTTCTTTTGTAACATAGCTTTTTTTTATCGTTAGTAATTATTTATGACACATACTATAATTCTTCAGGCTGAATATTTTGTTTTACAGTGTCAAAAGTATTTTTCCTGAGTGAATTTTTATCATCAATTGTAAACACTATATGGGGATACCCATTTTGTAGCCAACCTCTTATTCCATCCGAAATAAAAATGATATTACCATCGTAAATATCAATAAGTGTACTAACAATTTTGATAGTACGTCGCACAGTAGTGCAATATACCACGATTTGGGGCTCATTTAGATGTTGCTGTAATAAGGTCAACAGATCCGGATCATCCGCGTCAATATTGATGGCATTTTTAAGGTGTCCCCCTGAAAACATTCTTTGGGTGCGACCATCAATAATCAAAGCATTTCCATCTTCCAGCAAGTGCAGGTAATTATCAAAAAACTCCTGCGAGTTAACAGCAGTGATCTGCTGACCGCAGGCATTATTTTGAAAAACCATGATGCCAAAAACTACCGCAACTATTAGAAACAAGAAACCCTTTGGGTGAAATTTCGGATTCATCATAACACCTTTTATTTTAATTCAAATATTTTCTCTTTCTTCAACGGGAGTTCACCAAAAAACTCACGGCAAAAATGGCCTGCCTTCTCCCAATTCTCCCGGTTGATGCAATACTTGATGAAAGGAGCTTCCGTTTCTCCCTGTATCAATCCGGCATACTTAAGTTCCTTAAGGTGCTGTGATAAAGTAGAGCGTCCGATCTTGAGTTCGGCCGCAATGTCGCCACTATAACAACAGGCATTCATGCCTGAAAGCTTTTTCATAATATATGCCCGCACCGGATGGCTCATGGCTTTGGCAAAGGTGGATATCTGGATGATATCATCACTGTATTGAAATTTTGCTGACATTATTTCTTTCATTTACTTTTCAAACAATTTCATATTTCGCAAAATTACGAAATGGTACTTGCAGAACAACCGTGTTTTCACCAAATTCTTTATTTAGCAACAGGAACTGCCATCCCCTGAACCAGATAAATTGCTCCCGGGACAACAACAATTGTTGGAAGACGCTTTATTGTTCATGTAGTAGGGAAGCCCGTCTTCTTTCCATTTTGTTAATCCACCATCAAGATTAGCCACATGGGTATATCCTTGCACATTGAGCAAGTTGGCAACTTTAGAACTTCTGACTCCGCCCGGGCAGGCCAGAATAATATTTTGTTCTTTGGAAATAAATGGCAACCTGTCCACAATTACAGACATCGGGTGGTTTAAAACATTATCAAGAGGCACATAATCAGCCAATACTTCATTTTCCTCACGAACATCTATCAAAATTGCGTTGCCGGATTTAAGGGTATCAAAAGTATCAAAGGGGCTTATATGTTTTACTCCTTCGATATGAAATTCCTGAAATTGTGGTTTTTCTGTTAATCTCATGATATGTTTAGCTAGTTTAATTAAGTCAATCGAATCACTTAAGTGTTTCGCAAAATTACGAAATGATAATTTGCAATTCAAACTGATTTGAGAATTTAATGCTAAAAATACTGATTCATGAAATTTCTTTAACTTTTTTGAATAACACTTGTCTCTCGATATCTATTTTCATTAAAATGGTTAATTTTGACAGGCTTTTGCAAAACATTGATTGTAAAAGCCAACAGTTAATAACTCTCTAATTGGTTGAACAATGAGTACCTTCTATTGCGAAGATTGCACACTTTCCTTCGAAGACAAACAGGGCCTGAAGAAAGAATACAAGGATTATATTTACGGCCCCTGCTGGAAATATATTGCGTATTGCCCGATGTGTAAGCAGGAATGTTCGGAAAAGCTTGAACCCAAACCCGGCAAGGCCAAAAGTGATTTATCTATGGAGTGTGGCAGTGGTAGCTGCCAGGGCCCGGCATGCAGCAGATTTTAGAAAAAGTTTCTCACCCTTACTTTCCGGCCCGATATGACTCTCATCCCAAAATCCAAGGTAACAGGTATTATTCTTGCCGGTGGCAAAAGCAGTCGTTTTGGCAGCGATAAAACCCTTTTTGAATTTAATGGTAAAAGGCTGGTTGAGTATTCCATAGAAACCATCAAACCTTTATGTGATACAATTTTACTCAGCACCAATTCTCCTGAAAAGTTTGGTTTTGCAGGTCTCCAGACTGTAACGGATATTTATCCCGAATGCGGACCCGTAGCCGGAATACACGCCTGCCTGAAACGATCAAAAACGGAACATAATCTGATTATTGGCTGCGACCTTCCCTGGCTCAAAACATCCCTTTTTCAATTTTTGCTTCAAAAAAGCTTCAGATACCAGGTTGTAATGCCATCACATAATGGCTTTAGAGAAACCATGGCCAGCTATTTTCACAAAAGCTGTGCTGACACTCTGGAGCAAGCTCTGAATGATAAGTGCTATAAAATATTTGATGCTATAAAGTCCTTAAAAACCTATTATCCTGATATTACAAATGAAAATTTTTACTCAGAGAAATTGTTTTCAAATATCAA
>SLOJ01000143.1 GCA_007132585.1 Bacteroidales bacterium
CTGCCTGGTCGTCCCTGCCAGAATTCAATCATATTCGGAATTATTCTGTAACCTCCCCAAAAATCAGGTCGGGGAATGGGTTTATCTTCAAATTTCATTTTTAGTTGTGAAAAATTCTCAACCAACACATCCCTATTTGGTATTTCATTACTTTGCTCTGAAACCCATGCACCTAGCTGACTTTCTCTGGGGCGACTTTTAAAATATACGTCAGATTCTTTTTCAGATACTTTTTCAGTAAAACCCTCTATTCTTACCTGTCTCTCAAGCCCCAGCCACAAAAACACGAGACTCACTTTCGGATTTTTTTCAATATCTCTTGCTTTTCTGCTGGTATAATTTGAGTAAAACACAAATCCTTTACTGTCAACCTCTTTTAAAAGCACAATACGGGCACTTACATTACCCTCCGGATCAACAGTAGCAAGTGTCATTGCATTGGGTTCGGGTAAACCTGCTGTAACTGCCTGATCAAACCAAAGGTTAAATTGCTCAAGCGGATCAGGCAGAACATCATCAAGACTCAGTCCGCCTTGTGAATATTCTTCGCGGTATTCATGTAATTTTTTCTTTTTACCCATTGCCGGAAAACAATAGTTTGAATTTTTTTTTAATGTTTTGTGAAGATTTATTTACAACAAAGTTGATCCGTGATAGTTCATGAAGATTTTATTCAGGATTTGAAATACACAATAAACTTATTAACACAGGTTAAAGAGTTAGTCATCATAATTTTGGTAACAATTTCCTGGCCCGTTAACCTTGTGAAAGTCTGTTTTAAATTATTAAGCAAAGAATTTACAGCCTCTGTTTACTTAAGTTCTGACAATGCTGTCTTTATTCTTTTAATTGCTTCTTTCAGTAATTCATTTGAAGTAGCATATGAAAGTCTTACACAGGCAGGCGAACCGAAAGCATCGCCCGGCACCAGTGCTACATAAACTTTATTGAGTATGTACATGCAGAAGTCTGAAGAGTTATTGATGATATGATCTCCGTTTCTCTTACCATAATAACTGCTTACATCAGGAAAAATATAAAATGCACCTTGTGGTAAATTGGTTTTTATACCCGGAATATCGTTCATCAGATCAAGTACCATATCGCGTCTTTCCCTGAACTTATCAAGCATACCGTAAGTTTCCTGCGGCAATGTGTGCATTGCTTCTTCGGCAGCTTTCTGGCCTATTGAACAAGTAGCGGAGGTAAACTGGCCCTGCAGTTTGGTAGCAGCTTTGGCAATATCAATATGCGATGCGAAGTAACCTAAACGCCAGCCTGTCATGGCAAATCCTTTGGAAACACCATTTACCAATATAACACGATCTTTAATACTTGCAAACTGGGCTATACTTTCATGATTTTTGTTGAAGTTGATCAATTCATAAATTTCATCTGAAATGATAAAAATATGTGGATATTTCTCAAAAACCTTTGCCAGTGACTCAAGTTCTTCGCGACTGTAAACCGAACCGGTGGGATTACAAGGACTTGAAAAGATAAACACTTTCGTTTTGGGAGTTATAGATTGTTCCAGCTGTTGCGCTGTGATTTTAAAATCATTTTCGATACCTGCTTCAATGAACACATGCTTACCTTCCGCAAGGCTAACCATATGATTATAACTAACCCAATAAGGCGTTGGAATTATAACTTCATCACCGGGATCGACCAAACAGAGCAGAGCATTCATTATTGCCTGTTTTGCACCTGTACTTACAACAATTTCTTCAGCAGTATAATCCAGGTTGTTATCCCTTTTGAGCTTTTTTGCGATGGCCTGTCTGAGCTCATTATAACCATTCACCGGAGTGTAAAAAGTATAATTGTCATCAATAGATTTTTTCGCTGCTTTTTTTATGTTGTCCGGAGTAAAAAAGTCCGGTTCGCCAATGCTCAGATTAATTACATCATGCCCCTGGGCTTTGAGCTCCCTGCTTTTTCTTGACATAGCCAGTGTTTCTGACTCGGTCATCTGATTAATCCGCTTCGATAAATTTATCATGATTCAATATGTGTTAAAAGTTATAATGATTGATGTGTTGATTTATTATTGGGTGATTTGTGCAATAATTCGGCAAAAATAAGAATTTAAAACTGATTAAATTTCGAATAATAGTATTTGAAAATTTAATAACAATTACTGTTTTAGTCAATTTGCAATTTTACATTATTATCTTTGCTCATATTTTTTTAAAATAGATTTTATGGCAGATATTTTTCAAACAATAGGTTATTTGCTTCCTGCAATTGTTGTTTTTTTAACAGCATGGTATATCCTAAAAGAATTCTTCAGGCAGGAAGAACGTAAACGTCAACTTAAAATGCTTGAGGAAAAACAAAAACTATCCTTTCCCGTAAGACTCCAGGCCTATGAGAGGATAGTACTTTTTCTTGAAAGAATCTCACCTGGAAATCTTGTAATGCGGGTCAATAAGCCCGATCTCAAAGTAAAACAATTTCAGCAATTGCTGATAAAAACCATTCGGGATGAATACGATCATAACCTGTCTCAGCAATTGTATGTTACCCATGATGCATGGGAAATGGTAAAAAGTGCAAAAGAGGAAATGATCAGGCAAATTAATATTTCTGCAGGCAAACATGATGAAAATGCTTCATCTGCAGAGTTGAGCAAATCATTGCTAGAGATGAGCATCGATAAACTGGCAACAAGAAAAGCATTGAATTATATTAAGACCGAAGCCCGGAAATTATTATAAAGGCTATTGGTTATGCATACAGGTAGTTTCTTTTAAAATAATTGCTTGATAACAAAAAGACGATCTATGAAAATACAGTTAAACAACAGGTCTGAGATTATTGAAAACCATGATCGAATAACTGTAAATCAGCTGCTTGAATTAAAAAAGTTCACCTATAAAATGCTAATGGTGCGAATAAATGATAGTACCATAAAGAGAGATGAATACAATAACACTTATATTAAAGATGGAGACAAGGTTGCTGTGATTCATCTTATGACCGGAGGATAAAACTAAATATCCGAAACAAAATGATGAATTCCTATCAGGCTGTCATAAAGCTCTCCGGGTTCTCGGTAATAAATAAGAATAGTATATTCATTTTCAGTAACAGAATGGCTCCCCTCAAATACTGATGGATCTGCTGTTTCTGTATTATCTTCAAGAAAGGCATATTTATAATCATAAAAACCTTGTTTAAGCAGCAAAACAAGCTCATATCGCGAATCACGATAATTATATTCCATCCTGTTTTCTGAAGTAAAATTCCATCCGGTAAGCTCTCCCATTACATAAACATTTCCGTTTGCCATGGGGCCGGGTGACGGGAGTGTGAAATGCACCTGCGTATAATCTCCATCAAGCATATCATCAGGATAATCGTCAGTTTTTATTAAGAACCTACCATTGATATCATTGGCTGTTGTATATCTTAAGAACCTCCTGTTTCTGTCCGGAAGTAGAATTACCTCCCATCCCCTTGAAACCGGATTGATTTCATTGACTCTCAAACTCCTGTATTTAAGACTTTTGGTGTCAAAGTTCCTGAACTCATTTCCTCCTTCAAATAAAATTACATCTTCCTGGTCATAAATCAACATATTTCCCTGCACAAGTCGTGGTTTAATATCGTAAATGGCATTGTCCCAGCGTCCATTCTGTGTAATAACTACTTTCAGGTCGCGAAACGGATTAGAAATATGATACTGGTTTGTGTTGATCCGAAAATCAATTTCCTGCATAATATCCCGGTATTGCAGATTAACTGCTTGTCTTACCCTGGCATTAACAGTCAAATTCTGTTCAAAAACCATGAATCTTCTCGTAAAAACTACATTGTCAGGATTTCCATCAAGGAAAACTTTCATTATATAATTGCCTGAAATGATAGGTCTCATATTATTATTGGGAAACTCAAGCTGGTAATGGGTATAACCCACACGCGTATTTCTTGAAAAGGCATAATCATCAATCCGGTCTTCATAAAACCCCTGAATATATTCATATTCCATTAATTCAGACGGCTGCCATAGAGCATTGCAGTGTATTATTGTGTAGGCATAATTTTTATAATCTCCGTCAAGGTCATCAAATCGTAATATTAGTCTTTCATTTGAATTTAATTCTATAATAGGCGGGGTTAATTCCCATCCTTTTCTGTTAAACAAAACACTTTTAATGTTGTTGGCATATATAAAATCACCATGCTTCATGAAGTCTCGTTGATAGTAATCATCTGACGGGGGCTGCTTTTGAGTGAATTTATGGGAGTTATTTGTTTCCCGTTTAATTGAAGAATTATTTCTCTTTTCATGGTCAATATTTCCTGTGTTTGCAAATATTGATAATGAAACAAAAATTAAGGTAAATGTGAGCAGAAATACTTTAATTTTGAGGGTTGTAAAAATGATGTTAAGCATTAGTTGGTGTATTTTTTGGTTAAAAACGTAATAAGTTATTTAAATATTTTAATTTTTTAATAAGATTTTGTTAATTGAAAAATTTCAAAGATTTAAAATTATCTATAAATTTGTCTTTTAAAACCGTTCAAAATAAGATCTAAGAACATGTCAAAGATAATCAAGATCAAAAAGGGATTGAACATCCCGATCATGGGTGAGGCAGAAAAAATTCTTAATTCCGCTCCACGTTCAGCCACTTATGGTGTTTGTCCGCCTGATTTTCATGGTCTTACTCCTAAAATGCTTGTTAAAGAGGGTGAAAAGGTAAAAGCCGGAACGCCATTGTTTTTTGATAAATATAATGAAAAAATTATTTTCACATCACCTGTAAGTGGAGTTTTTTCTGATTTGGTAAGAGGTGAAAAGCGGCGTATACTGAAATTGGTCATTCAAGCCGATGATTCTGACGAATATGTTGATTTTGGTGCTTCTGATCCCGATCAACTATCCCGTGATGAAATAATCAATAAACTTTTGCAGAGTGGCCTCTGGCCTTCTATCAGGCAGCGTCCCTATTCTATTATTGCTAACCCTGACGATAAACCAAAAGCGATTTTTGTTTCAGCATTTAACACCGCACCACTTGGGGCAGATCTTGATTTTATTGTAAACGGACAGGAAAGAGAGTTTCAAATCGGATTGAATGTTCTTGGTAAACTTACTGACGGTAAGGTACATTTGAGCGTACACAATGAAAATAACATTAGCAGTGCATTTTTAAATGCCAAAGGAGTTGAACTGCATAGGTTTTCCGGGGTTCATCCAGCAGGAAATGTTGGGATCCAGATACATCATATTGATCCTGTTGATAAAGGTGATATTGTATGGTATGCAGGTTTACAGCACATTATAATGATAGGAAGGTTATTTGAACAAGGCATATATGATGCATCCAGGATTGTTGCCCTTGCAGGCCCCGAAATATTGAATCCCAGATACTACAGGGTTATTACAGGTGCTGCAATAACTGATATTGTTTCAAAAAACCTACGTATTGATGAAGATATTAATCACAGGTTTATCAGTGGCGATGTATTGAGCGGAACCCAGGTTTCAGAAAACGATTATATGAGGTTTTATGATGATTTGGTTTCTGTTATCCCCGAAGGCGATAAACCCGAAATACTCGGATGGATCATGCCAAATTTTGACAAATTCAGTTTTTCCAGATCTTTTCCGGCGTTTCTTATGCCATGGAAAAAATTCCGACATAATACCAATATACGCAGTGGCGAAAGACCATTTGTTGTAACCGGACTTTATGAAAAAGTACTGCCAATGGATATTATGCCTATGCAATTACTGAAGTCTATTATGATCAATGATATTGATATGATGGAAAAGCTTGGTATATATGAAGTAGCCCCTGAGGATTTTGCCCTGTGTGAGTACGTTTGTCCTTCAAAAATTGATATTCAAGACCACATAAGAGAAGGCCTCGACATAATACGTAGTGAGTTTGCTTAACTTAGTTGTAAGTAAGGTTTAAAATTATTATTAACCCAAAAGATTAAAAAAATTGAAGGCGTTAATTAATTTAGTAGAAAAAGTAAAACCCAACTTTGAGAAAGGTGGACGTCTGGAAAAATTTCACCGGACTTTTGAAGCCTTTGAAACCTTTCTCTATGTAAAGGGTGATGTTACCAAATCGGGTGCGCATATTCGGGATGCTATGGATATGAAACGTACTATGGTACATGTGATCATAGCATTAATACCACCATTGCTTTTTGGAATATGGAATGTTGGTTTTCAGCACTACCGGGCAACAGGCGAAGAAGTTGCTTTTATTGACCAGGTGCTCTTTGGACTAATTCACGTTTTACCAATAATTATTGTTAGTTATGCTTCAGGACTTGCCGTTGAGTTTATTTTTGCATCAGCCCGTGATCATGAGGTGAATGAAGGATTTCTTGTTTCAGGAATGTTGATACCCCTGGTTATTCCTGTAACAACCCCTTTATGGATGGTTGCGCTTGCAACTATATTTGCTGTTATTATTGGTAAGGAAGTATTTGGTGGAACAGGTATGAATATACTCAACCCTGCTTTGCTGGCTCGTGCATTTCTGTTTTTTGCTTATCCATCCTATTTGTCAGGAGAGGTTTGGATAGAAACAACTTTACAGGAAGGTCAGCAACTGGTTGATGGTTTTTCAGGGGCCACAGCTCTTGCAGTGCAAGCTGCAGGAGAGGGAAATATGCCCTCCGATTTTGATATGTTTTTTGGTTTTATTCCCGGATCAATTGGTGAAACATCAACATTAGCTATTTTACTGGGGGCAATTGTTCTTATTGCAACCGGAATAGGTAGCCTGCGGATTATGGCTTCAGTTTTTGTTGGGGGAATTTTTATGGGTTTGGTTTTTAATCTCTTTGCCGTTAATGACTTTATGGCTCTTCCTGCCTACAAGCACCTGATAATGGGAGGTTTTGCTTTTGGAGCCGTTTATATGGCCACCGATCCGGTATCCGCATCACAAACCGGTGCAGGTAAATATATTTATGGTTTTTTAATAGGTGTTATTACAGTGTTAATCAGGGTTGTTAACCCTGCTTATCCTGAAGGTATGATGCTGGCTATACTGTTTATGAATGTGTTTGCACCTCTCATTGATCACTACATTGTACAGGCAAATGTAAAAAAGCGTATAAAACGCATGGAAAAAGTTCGTTTACAAACACAGGCTTAAAAATTTAAATCAGATAAAAATGAGTAACCGGTATGTTTTTATTTATGCTTCTGTAATGGTTATTGTTGTAGCATTAGTACTTTCAACTGCTGCAACATTGTTAAGACCTTTACAGGAAAGAAATATGCGCATCGAAAAAATGCAGAATATTTTATCAACCATTGGAATACCTGCTCCCAGGGCAGAAGCTATTGAACTCTTTGAACAATATATTACAGAAACCAAGGTATTGAATCATTTAGGTGAGGAGGTTGAAGGAGATGCCTTTGAAGTAGATTTGCAAGATGAAAACAGAAAGCCTGTCGAAGAAAGACAACTTCCTCTGTTTATTGCAGATGTGGAAGGTGAACTTTACTATATTATTCCTGTGAGAGGCAATGGGTTGTGGGGGGCCATATGGGGTTATCTTAGTTTTAAAGGAGATTTGAATACGATTGCAGGAGCCAACTTTGATCATGCCAGTGAAACTCCCGGACTTGGTGCAGAAATTGCCGATCCTCCCTTTGAACAGCAGTTTCTCGGGAAAAGGATATTTGATGATGACGGGGATTTCCGATCAGTAAGAGTAGTAAGAGGCGGAGCTCCGGCTGATGATCCACATGCTGTAGATGGAATTTCCGGTGGTACAATTACCTCCAATGGTGTAACTGCTATGTTAAGGGATGGCCTTCAAGTTTATAAACCTTATTTTGAAAAACAAAAAACGTTATGAGCGAAAATAATTCAGCCCCAAAAGAAACTCTGTTTTCACCGCGAAACAAAAAATTGTTAAGTGAGCCCATTGGCACTAGTAATCCTATTACAGTGCAGGTACTTGGGATATGTTCTGTGCTGGCTGTAACGGTTCAGTTGAGAGCCTCTCTGGTGCTGGCAATTGCTGTTGTGGCAGTAATGGGTTCGGCAAATGTTATTATATCGCTGCTGCGTCATGGTATTCCCCCACGAATACGCATTATTGTGCAGCTCACTGTCATTGCATCATTGGTTATTCTGGTTGACCAGGTTCTTAAGGCTTTTGTTTACGATGTAAGCCGCCAGTTATCAGTTTTTGTCGGGCTTATAATTACCAACTGCATTATTATGGGAAGGTTGGAAGCATTTGCGCTTCAAAACAAAGTTTGGCCATCTTTCCTCGATGGAGTGGGGAATGCCGCCGGTTATGGCAGTATTCTTATTTTGTTGGCTGCCATAAGAGAATTTTTTGGATCAGGTACTCTTATGGGGTATCAAATGATACCTAATTTTGTATATGATATTGGCTATGTAGATAATGGCTTTATGATATTGCCCCCAATGGCTTTGATTACTGTAGGTATTATTATCTGGATACATCGTCATCGGGACAGAAGTCTTGTTGATGTCAGTTAATGGTGATTAGTATTTATTCATCTTAAAAATAAAAAAAATGCAAGATTTAGTAAATATATTTGTCAAGTCGATTTTTATTGACAATATGGTTTTTGCCTACTTCCTGGGAATGTGTTCTTATCTTGCTGTTTCCCGAACAGTAAATACATCAGTAGGTTTGGGTGCGGCAGTAATATTTGTGCTTGGTTTTACTGTACCGGTAAATTATTTGCTTGAAAGTTTTATTCTTGGAAGAGGAGCACTCTCATGGCTGGGCCCGCAGTTTGCATCAGTAGACTTAAGTTTTCTTACGTTCATTATGTTTATTGCTATTATTGCCGCTATGGTTCAGTTGGTTGAAATGATTATTGAAAAATTCAGCCCTACACTTTACAGCAGTTTGGGTATTTTTCTCCCACTTATTGCCGTAAACTGTGCTATACTAGGTGGTTCTTTATTTATGCAGGAAAGAAATTTTGGTCATATTACAGAAGCTGTTTCTTTTGGTCTGGGAAGCGGAGTTGGATTTTTCCTTGCTATTGTAGGTATAGCTGCCATACGTGAAAAAATTCGTTATTCTAATGTTCCGGCTCCTCTGAGGGGACTTGGAATTACTTATATTATAACCGGACTCATGGGGATAGCTTTCATGAGTTTTATGGGAATAGAACTATAATTAAACAACTATTTGAAATTTATTATAACCATGATATTATTAGAAGCAAGTAATTTATGGGTTGTTACCTTAAGTGTGGTAATGTTTCTTGCCGTTATGCTGATGCTGGTTGGCATTTTGCTATATGCTCGTCATAAGCTCATTCCCAGTGGGCCGGTTAAAGTTACTATTAATGAAGATAAAGAACTGGAAGCCACTGCCGGCGGAACATTGCTTAATACTTTGGCAGATAATGGTATTTATTTACCCAGTGCCTGTGGAGGGGGCGGTACCTGCGCTGTTTGTAAGTGCCAGGTTTTGGATGGTGCAGGTGATATTTTGCCAACGGAGGTTGGCTATTTTACCCGTAAGGAGATTCAGAATAAATGGAGGTTGTCTTGCCAGGTAAAAGTAAAACAAGATCTTAAAATTCAAATACCAAAAGAAATATTTGGAATTAAAAAATGGGAATGTGAAGTAGTTTCCAATGATAATGTGGCCACATTTATCAAAGAGTTTGTGGTTAAATTACCGGAAGGTGAAGAGCTTGATTTCCAGTCAGGCGGATATATTCAAATTGATGTACCTCCATGTGAAGTTGACTTTGGGAAGGATATCGAAGTACAGGATAAATTTCGTGAAGACTGGGATAATCTTAAAATATGGGATTTGAAGATGCGCAATCCTGAGCCTATTTTCCGGGCATATTCTATGGCCAATCACCCGGCCGAAGGGAATATCATAAAGCTCAACATTCGTATTGCAACACCCCCCTGGGATAAGGAAAATAATCAGTTTATGAAAGTGAATCCCGGAATATGTTCTTCTTATGTATTTGCAAGAAAACCTGGTGACAAGGTTACCATTTCGGGGCCTTATGGTGATTTCTTCATAAAAGATACCGAGCGGGAAATGGTTTATATAGGTGGTGGGGCAGGTATGGCACCTTTGCGTTCACATATTTTCCATCTATTTCAAA
>SLOJ01000202.1 GCA_007132585.1 Bacteroidales bacterium
ATGCAGATGGCAAAAACCTGTGCCGGCGTAGCCCGTCTCAACAAAAAAAATATCCCTTTTATTTCGGTGCTTCTTAACCCTACAACCGGTGGTGTTACAGCCAGTTACGCCATGATGGGCGACCTTAACATTGCCGAGCCCGGTGCTGTTATTGGCTTTGCCGGCAGAAGGGTAATAGAACAAACCATTGGGGAAAAGCTTCCTGACGATTTTCAAACAGCAGAATACCTGCTGGAGCATGGTTTTATTGATTCCATTGTTCAACGCAAGGACATGAGAGATTATCTGGCCAATGTGTTGAGTTATTATAATCGTTAATATTTATCACCAAATTCTTTTTAAAAACCAAATGTATGTTTTATGGTAGTAGTTACAGGTGTTAAAGTATTGGAAAGAACAAAAAAGCAAAAGTCTTCCCAAAATAAAAAGTCCAAACCGGTTTCGGCCTGGGATATTGTTAAAGTGAGTCGCCATCCGAAAAGACCCATTCTTCAGGATTATATTCAGCATGTTTTTACCAATTTTATTGAATTGCACGGCGATCGTGCATTTGGTGATGATACCGCGATAATCGGCGGTTTTGCCCGCATTGGGAGCCAAAAGGTAATGCTGATCGGCCACAACAAAGGAAAAAATACCACGGAGCATATCGAGCGTAATTTTGGTATGGCAAAGCCCGAAGGATACCGAAAAGCGCTCAGACTTATGAAACTGGCACAAAGGTTTAACCTTCCCATTATAACCATAATTGATACTCCTGGTGCATTTCCGGGTCTTGAAGCTGAAGAGCGCGGACAGGCAGAATCTATTGCCCGAAATATTACAGAGATGGCCAACATTGAGGTACCCATTATTTCCCTGGTGATTGGAGAAGGAGGCAGTGGTGGTGCCCTGGGTATTGGTGTAGGTGACCGTATTCTTATGCTTTCAAATGCTATTTATTCTGTTATATCTCCCGAAGGGTGTGCTTCTATACTTTGGCGCGATGCCAAATATGCCCCCGATGCTGCTGAAGCACTTAAAATTACGGCTCATGCGCTTTTTGAGAATGATGTGATCGATGAGATCATCGAAGAACCCGCCGAAGGTGCTCATATTGACTATGATCAGATTTCCGCCGATGTAAAAAGATCATTGCTCAGAAATTTAAGAACTCTTTCAAATATTTCTGTTTATGAACTTTTGGAGCAGCGTTTTGAAAAATATGCGGCGATGGGAAAATTTGCTGAATAAAACCGCCGAACGCAAAACGCTAAAAGTCGAATAACGAACTGAATTTCAGGTGTAAAAAGTTAGAAAAAAGAATAAATTAAAGATATGAAAAACAAGAAATTGCTTAGGATGACTGATACTACCCTGCGTGACGGGCATCAGTCGCTTTGGGCAACCCGCATGCGTACCAAAGATATTCTTGATATTATTGATGTGATAGATAATGCAGGGTACTATTCATTGGAAGTATGGGGTGGTGCCACATTTGATGTGTGCCTTCGGTTTTTACACGAAAACCCCTGGGAAAGACTCAGGCAGATCAAATCAAAAGCAAAAAACACTCCCTTGCAAATGCTTTTGCGAGGACAGAACATCGTAGGATATAAAAACTACCCCGATGATCTGCTGGATCGTTTCGTTGAAACTGCGCATGAAAACGGCGTTGACATTTTCAGGATATTTGATGCCTTGAACGATACCCGCAACCTTGAGTCGGCCATCAAATCGGTTAAAAAACATGGTGCTCATGCACAGGGTGCACTGTCATATACTATTAGTCCGGTGCATACCATTGAAAAGTATGTTGAGTATGCCCGCGAGCAGGTGCAATTGGGAGTAGATTCTCTTTGTATCAAGGATATGGCAGGGTTACTTTCACCGGTTCGCTCCAAAGAACTTGTGGGGGCGTTGGTAAAAGAATTCGGATTGCCCGTTCAGGTGCATTGCCATGCCACCAGCGGGATGTCGGAAACAGCATATCTTGAAGGAGTAAAGGCAGGAGCCGGTGCCATTGACAGCGCTGTTGCTTCTATGTCGGGTTTTTCATCGCAACCTGCTGTGGAAACCCTTTATCATATTTTTACGGAAATGGGTTATGACCTTAAGCTGGATATGGATGCTATCAGGAAAGTAAATAAATACTTTGCTGAGCTGGCTCCCCACCGGGCTAAAGGACGTGGCCATGAGGCTGCTGTAGATGGAGAAATTCTGATTCACCAGATTCCCGGAGGTATGATTTCCAATTATCGTTCACAACTTGAGCAGCAGGACAGTATAGAGAAACTTCCGGAAGTGCTGGAAGAAGTTACCCGCGTGCGTGAAGACCTTGGTTTCCCGCCCCTGGTTACACCAACCAGTCAGATTGTAGGAACCCAGGCTTTAATGAACGTACTTGCCGGCGAACGGTACAAAATTGTTCCCCAGGAAGTGAAGAACTATGTAAAAGGGATGTATGGTCGTTCACCCGTTCCAATCGACAAAGCCTTCATGAAGAAAATCCTTGGCAATGAAAAACCCATTACCAAAA
>SLOJ01000096.1 GCA_007132585.1 Bacteroidales bacterium
GACAACACATGGCACAATTTTAAAAACTCATGGAACGGAACACTCAATGTTGATCTGGCAGTATATCCACTGGTGTGCAAACAGTTACCCCCTTACGACCTCCAAAAACCAGTAGTAATGACACTGGGGCCCAATCCATTAAATTAAGTTTCATGCAACTCAAATACTTTATATCGAAATAAAACCATACATCAAAATCATTAACACTCAACATTTAATATGAAAAGCACAATTCATCTATTATTTTTCGTATTGGCAGGTACAATTTTGTATTCCTGTACTTCTCCTGAAAAAAGGGTAGAACCACCGGTCGCCGAAAAGATAGAAAAACAACTGATCATGCACGGCGATACACGTATTGATTTCTATTACTGGATGCGCGACCGCGATAATCCGGCCGTTATTGATTATCTGAATGCAGAGAACGCATACCTGGAAACAATGATGTCGCACACTGAAGAAATTCAGGATGAGCTTTTTAACGAAATGGTAGGCAGGATAAAACAGGATGAATCTTCTGCTCCTTGGTATTATAATGGATACTGGTATTATACCCGGTATGAAGAAGGAGGCGAATATCCTTTATATTGCAGGAAAAAGGGAAATCTGGATGCCCCGGAAGAAATCATACTCAATGTTCCGCAAATGGCAAAGCACTATGCTTATTTCAGGGTGGGAAGATTTGATGTGAGCTCTGACAACAGCCAGATTGCTTTTACTGTGGATACTATGGGTCGGAGACAACACACCATTTATATTAAAGATCTTGAAACAAAAGAACTACAATCTACAGGGATAAGTTATGCCGCAGGCGATGTGACCTGGGCTGCTGATGATCAAACAATTTTCTTTACTGTTATTGACCCCAATACGCTTCGATACGAAAGAATAATGCGGTACAATACTCTGGAACAAGGAGAACCTGTTGAATCTTACTACGAAGAAGATGACACATATTATTACATGGGTGTATCGAAAACCAAAGATGGTAAATATCTTACCATTAATATGAGAAGTTCGGCCAGCAATGAAATAAGAATCCTTGAATCTGATAATCCCAGTGGTTCTTTCCGCGTATTTCAACCCCGACAAGAAGATTTTAATTACGACATTGAGCATTACAACAATAAGTTTTATATCCTTACCAATTACAATGCGCAAAATTTCCGGTTGATGGAAACACCTGCCGGCAGAACCGGTATTAATAACTGGCGCGAAGTAATTGCCCACCGCGATGATGTGTTGCTCGAAGGCATGGAATTGTTTAGTGATTTTATGGTAATTCAGGAACGCTCCAAAGGTCTGAGACAAATGCGGATAATTCATCAACCTACCCAAAACGAGCATTACATTGAATTTGATGAAGAAGCTTATACAGCAGCCATCAACGTAAATCGCGAAATGGATACAGACATATTTCGCTACAGTTATACTTCTCTTACAACTCCGGCAACCATATACGATTATAATATGAATACCCGTAACCAGACAGAAGTGTGGCAGCAAACCATACTGGGCGACTTCGACCCCGATCAATACGAAACACGGCGGTTGTATGCTCCGACACGCGACGGGAAAAAGATTCCGGTAACCATTGTATATAAAAAAGATATTAAGCCGCAGGGCAATAACCCTTTACTTCAGTATGGCTATGGATCATATGGAAGCAGTGCTGATCCGCGATTTAATTCCAATGTCATAAGTTTAACAGACAGGGGATTTGTTTATGCTATGGCACATATCAGGGGTGGCCAGGACCTGGGACGTCAATGGTACGATGATGGCAAACTTTTGAATAAAAAGAATACATTTTTTGACTTTATAGATGTTTCAGAGTTTTTGATTGAAAACAATTACACTTCACCCGAAAAGCTTTTTGCATCAGGTGGAAGTGCCGGCGGATTGCTTATGGGTGCTGTTGTAAATCTGCGTCCTGAACTGTATAAAGGCATTATTGCAAGAGTTCCTTTTGTGGATGTAGTTACTACTATGCTTGATGAAACCATACCCCTTACCACTGCTGAATACGATGAGTGGGGAAATCCGAACATCAAAGAATATTATGATTACATGCTTTCATACTCTCCCTATGACCAGGTGAGTGAGCAGGCCTACCCGAATATGCTAATCACTTCGGGCCTGCATGATTCGCAGGTGCAATTCTGGGAGCCCACCAAGTGGACAGCCAAACTAAGAGATTACAATACAGCCGATACCAGAATTCTGCTTACAACCAATATGGAAGCAGGTCATGGAGGTGCATCAGGAAGATTCAGCAGGCTCAGGGAAGTAGCCCTGCAATATGCCTTCCTGCTTGATCTGACAAAATAACCAATCATAAACCCAATATTTAAAGTATTAAACTTTTTTATGCAAACAAAATTCATTTTTCCGGCAATATCCTTTGCATTAGTTCTGTTATTTACATCTTGCGTCAATACTGATAGAAAACTTCTGGAGCAAGCAAAAAGCATACATGAAGAAATACTCACACTTGACAGCCATACCGATACGCC
>SLOJ01000214.1 GCA_007132585.1 Bacteroidales bacterium
TACGGACCGCAAAAATACCGGCGTGCTTCTTCCCTGTTTGATAAAATGCCTGCGAGCCGGCTTAAAAGCCACATCTTTTCGCAGGAGCAGTACCTTTTTAACCGGAGGGAGATAGCGAAAATCCTGAAAAATCCCTTTGTGAGAGATTTTGATCTTGCTGAGAATTTCAGTGATGAATTATCATACCTGAATGCAGCGGAACAACAGGCATTATTTGATCTTAAATACTACCTGCCGGATGATCTGCTCGTAAAAGTTGACCGTGCCAGCATGCATTTTGCGCTTGAAACAAGGGTTCCATTGCTTGATTATAGAATTGTGGAATGGGCTTTAAATCTGCATCCTTCTCTTAAGTTAAATAATGGTGAAACAAAATGGTTATTAAAAAAACTGCTTCATACATATGTACCGGAAAGATTCTTTGACAGGCCCAAGCGGGGATTTGCCATACCCTTGCAAAAATGGTTGCGAAAAGAGCTGAAAGACTTTACTATGGATTATCTCAACCCTGACGCAGTAAAGAAAACCGGTTTACTGAAATCTGCAGAAACTGAAAAACTCCTCCGCGAATTCTACGAAAACAATCAGAATCATTTGTATAACCGCATATGGCAGCTGGTGGTTTTGCAAAAATGGTTTATAGATTCAAATTATTAATGCTATCCTAACCTTCTTTTAATTTTAGTTTAACAGACTTAACCCACCGATGGTCTATTTTTGTATCCAGATAAAGGAACCTATCTTTATAGTTTCTTTCTTCATGTTGTTTGTTGTTTTAAAGCCGGGGGTAAACTCTCCGGCTTTCTTCAAAGAAATAACAAAATCTCCTGCAAATACCATAAATACTAATACGAATGACCTATCTTACATCAAACTCCGACAAATTTCAGGAATCAGAAAAATTAAAATATACTGAACCCGAAGACAGATGCTGGCTTGTGAGTGCAAATATGGGTTACGGACATTTGCGCGCTGCCTTTCCACTAAAACATTTGTGTGAAAATGGTATGATAGTAGCAGGGAGTGAAAATAGTTCTTCCACGATTGAACGCAATTTATGGAAGAGGACATTATGGCTATATGAATTTCTTTCCAGAGCCAAAGGTATTCCACTAATCGGTAAAGCACTTTTCAGTTTTTTGGATTTCTTTCTTAAAATTCCTTCTTATTATCCCCGGCGCGATTTATCAAAAAGTACTTTCCAGGTTAAAATGCTTTACTCCGCTATTCGCAAGGGTCTATGTAAAAGTGTTCTCGATATAATACATGAAAAACAGTTACCACTGATTACAAGTTTTTACGCTCCTGCAATTGCTGCTGATATAAATAATTTTGGTAAGATATATTGTATAATCTGTGATACTGATCTCAACAGGGTTTGGGTTTCTCATGATCCCTGGGAAAGTCGTATTGAATATTTTGCACCCACAGGAAGAGTTGCCAAAAGATTAAAAGATTATGGAGTGCCCGAGCACCGGATATATTTAACAGGTTTTCCGCTTCCGCTTGAATTGCTGGGAAATGAAGAACTTGATATTTTAAAACATGATCTGGGTCAGCGATTGCATTATCTCGATCCTTTCAATCGGTTTTGGCCCTTTTATCAACCAAATCTTATTCATTTTTTAGGAGAAGAAAATTGTAAATTTAAGAATGACCGCATACTGACTATAACTTATGCTATAGGGGGCGCGGGCGCACAAAAAGAAACAGGAAGAAAGATTGCATTAAGCCTGAAAGATAAACTTCTTGCCGGAGATGTAAGACTCAACCTTGTATCAGGCACACGTGCTGAAATACATGATTTTTTTCTGGATGTTCAGGAAGAAATCAATTCAGCAAATATTAAAGTTATTTTCGGAAAAGATTTCGAAGAATACTATTACAGATTCAATGATGCATTAAGAACGACAGATATACTATGGAGTAAACCCAGTGAGCTTTCCTTTTATACAGGCCTGGGAATTCCGCTTATCATGAGCCCGACAATCGGAGCCCAGGAAAAAGCAAATAAAAGATGGGTCAGAGAAATACAAGCCGGTTATAAACAGGAAAATCCAGATTTTACCGATCAATGGCTTTTTGATCTCTTAAACAAGGGAAGACTTGCCGAAGCCGCCTGGGCAGGATTTCTGAAGGCAAGAAAAAGAGGAACCTTTAATATTGAAGAGTTTCTGAAAAAGGGTAAAATGTCAATTTCTGAACAACTAATCAGATAACATTATTTTCACACAAACTTAATCATTAGATAAATCTTAAGTGATATTCAGTTAACTTTCTGATGTTAGCTTTGCGGGTACCTTCTTAATAAGTCATGCAAAAGAAGCATTTGTTTTTGTATCTGAAAACCGGGGGTGGTCATCTTGCACCGGCCCATTCAATTGCCAGTTATATCAATGCCAAATACGGCGACAAAGTTAACCCTATACTTTCAGATGGTTTCAAAGGAGTTCATAAATGGATCAGGTTTGCCATAGAAGATGGGTATAGGTTATCACAGGCCCGGGCAATATGGCTTTTTGAAATGCTTTATGCAATCAATAAGTTTAAATGGATTGGCAGCTCTCTTATTGTTATTCTATCATATTTTATAAGACCTCATCTTGAAAAGCAAATCCTTGATGAAAAGCCTGCAAAAATTGTCATCTTTCATTTCTTCCTTATAAAACCCGTTCTGCAGATATTAAGAAAGCAAATGCTTGAAATCCCTGTTACGGTTGTTGTAACAGACCCTTTCACTGCTCATCCGTTTTGGTTCCTGGATAAAGGTCCCAAATTCATTGTTTTCTCCGAGAAGTTAAAAGAACATGCTATTCAAAAAGGGATCCAACCAGGCGTAATATCTGTATTTCCCTTTATACTTGATGAGAAATATACCCGGCCGCTGAATCCACTCCTATCTCATTCTATAAAAAGAAATCTTGGATTTGATACATGCAAAAAACTTGTTTTGATCCTTGGCGGAGGCGACGGAATTCCAAAAGGGAAAAAGATACTTAAGAACTTTTTAAAGAGTAAAACCGGCATACAGGTGGCCATTGTATGCGGCAACAACCATAATCTTTACAAAAAAGCCTGGGAACTTAAAAGTAAACATAACTTCAGCAATCTGAAAATTTTCGGCTATGTTGATTTCGTTTACGAACTTATCAATATCTCTGATGTGGTTGTGACCAAATGCGGAGCAAGTACTTTTATGGAAATCCTTATATCAGGAAAAATACCAGTTATCAGTAATTATATCTGGGAACAGGAAAAAGGAAATATGGAGTTTATAAGAGATAATAGGTTGGGTTTGTATGAAAAAAGTACCTCATTGCTGCCGGTTAAGGTAAATGAAATCATTTACAACCCTGATATTGCTGAAATTTATAAAACCAATATACAACAAAAATCTTTAGAAAACGGAACTCCCTCTGTTTCTGAATTCATTGCACTTGAATAATAATTTGTCCCGTGAACCTGTTAATCATATCCGACCTTCACATTGGCAATAATGATCATTTTGAAACATTTGGCTGGAAACCCCGGCAGTTTATTGCTGCCTTGAAAAAGGTAATATCAGAAGAAAAGATTGACAAAGTAATTCTCAATGGCGATATTTTTGAGCTTTACAAATATAGTTTTGAAGAAATCTATAACAACAACAAAACCCTTGTGGATTTTTTACTTAATAATCCAGATTTTATTTATATAAAAGGGAACCATGATGCGGTATGCAGCTTTGGTTTGAACAGTTACAAAATTGAAAACAGTCGCGGCCAGAAGATATATATTGAGCATGGCCATAGCGCGGATTTCATGAATGGAACCCGGCTGGGCCGAAACATACAAACTTTTGGGTTTAATTTACTTAGAAAGGGATTAGGAGTTGGTTTTATTCTGAATACTTACAGAGCTATAGTTGATGCCCATGAAGCCATAAACCGTATTCCAAAAAAATATGACTCCATCAGGTATTTAACACACGCTCTTCGCTTACTGCAGCAATATGATATGGTAATACTGGGACATACTCATAAAATTGAGTCTCATAAAACCTACTATCTGAATCAAAAAAAATACTATTTCAATAGTGGTTCCTGCTCAATGGGCCGCTTTCAGGGTGTAATAATCAATACGGAAAGCCTGAAGCATGAAACTCTGAAGTTTAAAAACTTCAGGCAATTGATAAAGGAATACCATAAACCATTAATAAGGGAGTTGTCCTTATCAGCCTGATTATTTAAGGTTTTATTCCATAACAGATATTCTAACAAAAACCATCAGAACTGTCCGTCAGGACAAGGTATCTGCCCCTGTTTCTTACTGGGAGCTCCCTGGTTGAACTGGAATATCAGGGATATTTCATGGGCACCTGCCGTTGAGTTTACAAGCCTGCTTACAGTAAAATCATAGCTGTATGCAATCCTGAGGTTTTGGGTACGTAATCCACCGGTAACAACCAGTGCATCATTATTTGACAAACCATGTATTTGATTGTTAAACAATGGTATTCCTCTGTATAATATACCCAGCGAGATGGGGTCTTTTGACCAGTAAACACCAAAATCAATCTGGTTGAATTTTCCCTGATTTTTGTAAAGCATCGCCAGTGAAATACTTTCCGGTACCTGCTGCGAATATCTGCCACCATAGTGAAAACGATAACCACCAAAGAAAGAGAACTTCATGGGTATCCTGCTTTCTTCACCTGTCATTGACTGGTTGGGCATCATCAGGTTATCTACTGCAAATCCGAACCATGAATTGGGGTTATAGGCAAGAAGTGATGATGATGCATCAAAATAACCTACCCTTTCAATTGGGTCGGGTACGTTGGTATTGGGGAGTATATCATCCAAAGTGAGCTGATCGCCAAAAATATGCCTGTGGAAGTCAACAGTTCTTTGGGCATAAAGAAACTGAAGGCCGGGACGCATGGTCCAGTCGTGATTTAATTTAAAGTTATAGCTGTAAACCAGACCACCCTGGGTATTGGCAAGGCGACCGGAACCGGCCTGATCTCTGAATAGTAAAACTCCTACACCGCTTTTGTATTTGTGGAAATAGTGATCGAAAGAAAAAGCATAGGTAACAAAGGCTCCTGGAATTGATGGCCATTGATTGCGGTAGTTCATCACCAGGCGGCTTCCATCTGTTGCGCCTGCAAAAGAAGGTGCCAGGTATAAGGGTGCCGCATAAAACTGAGAAAACTGAGGTGCCTGTCCTTTCAACTGAAGCGAGGAAGCAGACAACAGCATTCCCAGTGCAAATATAAGCACCCGGGCGTTTTTACTGTATGTCCTCATGAGAGTATTCATCTTAAATTTATTTAGTAGTTTCTCAGTTTTTATTTTATAAAATCAAATTAAATATGCTTATCTGTAAAGGGTTACATCACCCGCATCATATATTTCGGTACCATCATAGCAGGTAACCCATACTTTCCATACATATACATCCATCGATGACAGTTTACCACGATAATATCCATCCCAGCCTGTTTCCAGATCTTCACTACGGAAAAGGAACTCACCCCAACGGTTATAGATCTCCAGCTTATAATCCTTTATGCCGGTATAAACCGGGTAGAACACATGATTGGCAGGATCATTCACAACATAGGCACCACCATTAGGCCCGGTAGTATTGGGGGTGAAGGCATTGGGGAAAATAATTTTACAGGGCTGTTCTGCTGTAACAGCACTTTGCTTTGTAAACTCATCAAAACACTGCGGATCAGTATCGGTACCTACGATAAGTGTAACATCATATTCTCCCGGGGTTTCATACAAGTGTTGCGGCTCATATTCATAATACACATTGCCATCGCCCATATGCCATTCAAAATAAGCACCCATACTGGAAAGATTCACCATTTGTACTGCCTGATGTGGTAGCTGAACAACAGGTGGGTTGGCCCTGAAATTAGCCCTGGGGTTTTCAAACACGGTAATAACCTGGTATGCTGAATCAACTCCGCCTTCGCCACTTACCAGAAGTTTTACGTGGTACTCACCCGGATCATTAAAAATATGTTGTGGATTTTCCTCTGAAGAATAATTCCCATCATCAAAATCCCAGAAAAACTCAAGCCCATACTGGGTATCGTTTCTAAACTGTACTTCAAGTGGCGGGCAACCCTGTTCTTCGGGTTCAAAGCCTACTACCGGATGGGGTGCCTGGATTACAATTTCCTGACTTATAGAATCATGACAGAAATCATTACCCACTTTCAGGCTTACCGTATAATGGCGGGTTGCGTAATCACCACTCGTCCAATGGTAATTGTGTTCAACAGGATTATTATCCGGAGTAGATATTTGCGTTCCATCACCCAAATCCCAGTGGTATTCCCAACTGCCCGGAGAAGTAAGATTTTCTACCATCACATCTGTGCTGGGAAAGATCTGGCTATGCGGACTAACAAACATATCAGCCACCGGCACCGGATAAACTCTTACCAGTTTTGTTATACTGTCATTGCATCCGTAAACTGACCGGGCAAGCAGTGTAACATCATAGTTACTTTCATGGGTACTTTGTGTGAAGAAAATATTGAATGGATCAGGTGATGTGGATTGTGAACCATCACCAAATATCCACTGATAGCTCTGTGCTCTTTCAGAAAGATTTTGAAAGTGCAGATCAAGCGGACTACAACCTGCCATCCATGGGTCATCTGCTGTAAAATCAGCAGCCACTTCAGGGTAAACATGTACAATTTTTTCTGATTGACGGGTACACCCGTATTCATTTCCGGTAATGAGCTGTACCGATAAATCCTTTGGTTCTTCCTCCAGGTTACGGAATGTATGGCTGAAAAGCGTGTCCCGGGTATTGCTGGTAGCTCCATCGAGATTCCATTTAAATGAGCTTCCGCCAATTGACAGGTTTTCAACATCAACCAAAAGCGGCGAGCAACCATGGCTCAGATTCATTGAAAAATCAGACCTGGGTCGCGGATAAACCGTTATGGTCTTTGAAATCTGATCTTCACATCCAAATGAAGACAAAGTGTGCAAATCAACCGTATATTCCTGTATATCGGTAAAACTTTCATTTATGTAAGTATAATCAGGATCAGTCTTATTCAGCACGGTACCATCGCCCATAGTCCATGTATACTGGTCAACTCCAAGAGAAATATTGTTGAAATTAACCTGCAAAGGATGACAACCTTCTGTTACTGCATCAAACTGAGCTTTTATATCAGGAAAAACTGTTAACTGGCGAACAGTGGTGTCATCACAACCATATTCATTTTTAACAAAAAGCTCAATATCAAATAACCCGATACCCTGGTCATGGGGTTGATTGAATATATGACTTACATCTTTTGCTCGCTGCGAGTATTTTCCGTCCCCAAAATCCCACAAATATCTTTCTGCACCTATTGAAGCATCAATAAATGAAACCGGGAAGGGAGAGCATCCTTCAAGTAAATCGGGCTCGAAACTTGCTTTGGGGCGTGGATATACCGTAATATCAACAGTTGTATCGGCTTCACAACCATAAAAAGATTCAGCCCTGAGTGATACTGAATATACCTGTTTCTGCGTGTGGCTGTCATTCTGAAATACATAGTTTTGAACAGTGTCGTGGGATGTGGATAAGTTTCCATCGCCAAATGACCATAAATAGGGAGTAGCAGCAGTTGCCCCTGAAGAATTATTTGTAATATCCACCTCCAGAGGGTGACAACCGGTTATGGAGGATACGTCAATTTCAGCCTTAATTAAAGGAAAGACCTGCAGATTAATATGCATTGTGTCTGTGCACCCATCATTATTTTTAGCAATCAAACGTGTAGTGAAATCGGCAGCAGTTTCTCCTTCATGAATATAAGTATGATGGGTATTTCCACGATTAGTTATTTCAGGAGTTCCATCGCCAAAATTCCATATATATGTTGCAGCTCCCAGTGCATTCTCAGTAAAACCTACTTCAAGGGGAGCGCATCCTGAAAGATCAGACAGTGTATAATCAGCCAGGGGTTTCGGATGTACAATAATATCATGCACTATGGAGTCAAGACAACCATAAATGGATTCTGCAATAAGGGTTACCTGGTACACTTCATCATCGAAATGGCTTGTATTTGTATATATTCTCGCAGGTTCAAACTCCTGTGATGATCCGCCATCGTCAAAATCCCAGTAATATACTGATGCGCCATGGGATTTGTTCTCAAAATTAACTTCCAGAGGATGACAGCCTGAAGTGGTTACATCAAATTCGGCCCGGATTTGTGGAAATATGGTCACCTCACGTTCAACGATATCGCGACACCCACTGGCATTTTCAATGATCAGCCTCACCGGATAGGTAATTTCATTGGGTGTATCGTTATGGTAAGCATGTACCACCTGTGCGCTGTCGACGTCGGATGTGTTGCCATCACCAAAGTCCCAGTAATAATTCAATCCGCCAACCGAAGTATTGTAAAATGTTACTTCCTGAGGGGTGCAGAATGAAGTATAATCAAAGGTAAAATTGGCCCGGATACGCGGAAAAACCCTGATCTCAATCTCTGATTCATCAGCACACTGATATTGTGATGATGCCAGCAGGTTTACATGAAATACAGCAGTATCTGTAAGGCTTGGATTATCAAAAACAACAACCGGGTTATCTTCAGAACTGGTTCCTTCATCCATATCAAAATCCCACAGGTAGCTATCAGCATTAATTGAATTGTTGGTAAATTCCACAACAAGCGGATTACAGCCTTCAATTATATCAGCTGTAAAATCAGACTTTATGTATGGGTTTACGGTTATTGCTTTTGTTGTAGTGTCCTTGCAGGCATAATCATTTTCACCAATCAGCCATACATCATAGACTCGCGGATCAGCACCCTGGTTCTCAAGTAAATGGACGAACTGCAGTTCTTCAATTTTTTCAAATGAATTTCCGTTATCAAAACTCCATTTATAGCTTGTAGCACCAAATGATGTATTGGTAACCTCCATAGGATAAGGATGACAATGTACCGGTGGGTCAACATGAAATCCTGTTTCAATGTAAGGTTGCACAACAATTTCAACAGTATCAACAGACTCGCATCCAAACCTTGATCTGGCAGTCAATACCACATTAAATGTTTTTTCAGTATTACTGTAATTATGGAAAATATGTGTTGTTGTGTCTGCAGTACTAGATGAACCATCTCCAAACCTCCATTCATAACTTTCAGCACCGGTTGAGAGATTACCGAAATTTACCTCCAGTGGCGCACAACCACTGATCACATCGGCTTGCGCAACAGCATGTACTTCAGGATAAACTTTAACTGTGGTTCTCATGGTATCAGGACAAAGCATGGCATTAAAACCCACAAGCTCAATTACTCTCTCTATAACATCATCAGTAGAGTTAGTAAAAGTGTGAGTGAATTTGCTTGCCCCTGTAGTGTAAACTGTTCCATCACCCATACTCCAGGAATATTCTTCTACACCATAGGACTCATTACTGATTTCAAGTTCAAAAGGAGAACATCCTTCTGCCTGATCAACAGTAAAGAGAGCAGCAACCGGGTCACCCACGTTAATGAAAACACTGGTAGAGTCAACCATATTACAGGCCCCGCTCACAGTAACTGTATATTTAATGGAAGCATCGGGCAAAGCAATGGGATTGGCAATAGTAGGGTCGTCAAGAAAATCAACGGGGTGCCACATATATTGGGTACCACCACGGGCTAATAATTGCACCGGATCGCCGAAGCATGCTTTATGAATAGTACCTGTACCGGCAATATTGGCTTGAACTCCCAGTTGATTAAAATCGGAAAAATAGCCGTACATGGTACCACTTCTTGGACCACCATTAATAATACCCAGGTGAAAGACATCCTTTGTGTTTTCAATCAAAGTTGCTTCACCAACAGGAACACCGTCAGGAACTGTATCGTTGTCACTGAACTCAAACTCTGCAGCCAGCCAATCGGTAGTACCCGGAACTACCTCGAAATCGGACGCCTGAATAACAGTATTGGGTCCCAGTCCGCCAAATATAAATCCATCTTCGGCTCCAGCCCTTACAAGAATGTTCAGAAAGAAACTCTCACCCTTTGAACGGGTAAATGATACACGTGTAGAGCCTGTACAAA
>SLOJ01000063.1 GCA_007132585.1 Bacteroidales bacterium
TCACGCTCACTTTGCTTTTTGTTCTTTTCTTTCAATGGGCGCTGTCTGTTCCGGAAATCGCTGAAACTATGGAACCTGGTTTAAAGGAAAGTATGGTATGGATGAGTGAATTTATTGATCGTGCAAAAGTGGTATACTCCACTGGCAGTTTTACTGAGATTGTAAGAATTCGTTTACTGGAATATTCAAATATACTTCCCGGTGCATTTTTCTTTTTTCCAAATGCACTTGCCATGTTTTTGATTGGAATGGTCTTTGGCAAAAAACAGATATTCGAAAATCTGGAAGCTAACAGAGGTTTGTTAAATAAACTGGCACTTTACAGTTTACCTGTAGCCATAGTCGGTAACTGGGCAATGGCTTATTATGCCACTTACAGTTCTTATGTAGTTTTCGACTGGCCCATATTCTGGGTAACAGTATCAATGGCTTTTGGTGGGCCGGCTCTTATGTTTGTTTATATAGCCTTAATTGCGAATTGTTATAACAAAGGCTATTTTAAGAAGATTTCACAAGCAATTATGAAAACCGGCCGCATGGCGCTTACCAATTACCTTATGCAATCTGTAATTGCAACTACAATATTTTTCTCTTATGGTCTGGGGTTGTACGGGCAGGTAAATATATGGCAAGGTATGATCCTTACAGTTGCCATTTACATTGTGCAGGTCATCTGGAGCCATTACTGGCTGAAATATTACCGTTTTGGGCCTATGGAATGGTTATGGCGTACGCTAACATATGGCAAAAAGCAAAAGATGAAATTGCCTGAAAATGGGTAAATTCAAAAACTGTTGATATCGCCCATGTTTACCGGGAGATTTCTGGTAAATCCTTCCTGAAGCGAAATAAAGGTTTCGGTGTTGGTAACCTCAACGATGGATTGTATTTGCTCCACGATCACTTTCTTCAGATGCTCATTGTTTTTGGTGAAAACTTTGGCAAACAATGAGTATTTCCCTGAAATATGATGACATTCAACTATTTCAGGAATTTTCATGATTTTCTTAAATACTTCATCATGCGATGAGTTTGCATTAAGATTGATTTGTATGCCAATAAATGCACATGTTTGATAACCCAGTCCGCGGGGATCAAGATTAAACTGAGATCCTTTAATAATACCGGCATCTATAAGTTTCTGAACCCGTTGATGTACCGCTGCTCCGCTTATTCCACAAAGTCGTGCAACTTCCAGAAAAGGCATACGTGCATTGCGGGTTAATATTTCAAGTATTTTGTGGTCTGTTTTATCAATTTGATAGCTACCGTTCATTTTTCCGATATGAAGATTATAATATATTACAAAAATAACATAAATTTAATCAAATTGTAAGCTATGAAGTGAAAAATATTAAATGATTTTCTGTTTTCAGGCTATTATGTATCAAAATTATTATTTTTGTACTGTAAGAAAAAACATGAAAATTTCAGTATCCACCCTAAATCCACATATCATGAAATTTGACCCGGCAACCAAAATACAGGATCTTTTACAGTTCGGAGAATTTGGCGATGTAAATCCTTCCATAACCGATTCAGCTACCTATACTTTTATGGAAGCAGAAACTATGGTTGATACATTTCATGGCGAACAAGAGGGGTGCTTTCTTTACTCACGACACTGGAATCCGTCGAACCGTTATCTGGCAGAAGCTCTTGCTGCAATGGAAGGTACCGAAAGTGCCTGGGTTACTGCTTCTGGAATGGCGGCTATAACCTCGGCTATTTTGCAGTTATGTAAGTGTGGTTCTCATATAGTATCAAGTGTAACCACTTATGGGGGTACTTTTGCTTTCCTGGCCAACTATATGAAAAAGTTCCAGATCGAAGTAACTTTTGTAGATCCTACAAATCATCAACAAATAAAGGATGCAATAAGGCCCAATACCACACTCATCTACACAGAAACTATGACCAATCCATTGCTGCAGATATGTGATATTGAAGCACTGGCAAAAATTGCCGATGATCATGGTATTAAGCTATTGGTGGACAATACTTTTACACCCATGATTTTTGCACCGGCAAAACTGGGCGCACATATTGTGGTTTACAGCATGACCAAATTTATTAATGGAAAGAATGACTGTGTTGCCGGCGCTATATGTGCTGATGAACAGTTTATAAACGATCTTGCTGATGTAAATACCGGTACAGCCATGCTGCTGGGGCCGGTGCTTGATCCGCTGCGCTCTTCAAGCATTCGTAAAAACCTGTTTACGCTGCATATTCGTATGAAACAGCATAGCCACAATGCCATGTACCTGGCTGAGAAATTCAAAGAAATCGGATTGAAATTCATTTATCCGGGTATGCCTGAACATCCTCAGCATGAACTCATGAAAAAAATCATGAATCCTGATTTTGGATTTGGAGGAATGATTGCCATTGATATGGAAACAGCGGAAAAGGCAAGCCAACTCATGGAAAAAATGCAGGAAAAAGGTGTAGGGTACCTGGCTGTGAGCCTGGGGTATTTTAAAACACTTTTCAGCAATTCTGGCAAGAGTACATCCAGCGAAGTTCCTGAAGAACTGCAGCGGGAAATGGGAATGTCGGAAGGACTGATACGTTTTTCTGTAGGACTCGATAATAATATTGAACGCACTTTTGATCTGATACAAGAATCATTAAAAGAATTGAAATTTATTTAATCAGGTTAATCTTATTTAAACGCATATTGGCCAATCTGCACAACCGATAAAATCACCCTTAAAACCAACACGATTTGCCCGGCAATGAATTTCATTGCCGGGCATTGTTTTAAATAAAGCCACAAAAAGTTTAATTCAGACAAGGATTTTTGAAAGTTTAATTGAAAAATATTTTCATTATTATGTGTTTTTTTAAAACGCTTAAAACAAATAGATTCTTTTTACGTTTTAATATTATTCAAGAAATTAAAATTTTCTTCATGTTGTTTTGGTTAGTTGATTGGTAGCCCCGGAATTTGAAAAAATCCCGGGGTTCTTTTTTTGATCCATATTCAGATCAAACAATAATGCTTCTTAAGAGTTGATCTTTAAAATCAAATAATTCGAAACCAAAAAATCATTGAATTATGAAAAAAGTAATAGTATTGCTTGAAAAAATGGTGGAAGACTCTGAATTCCAATATCCTTATCTGAGATTAATAGAAGAAGGTTTTGAAGTTGTTTCTGTTGCTCCTGAGAAAAAAGTATACCAAGGCAAGGGTGGACAAAGCTTTAAGCCTGATAAAGCATTTGAAGAAGTGAAAGATGAAGTTTTTGATGCGGTAATTGTGCCCGGTGGTTATGCGCCTGATTTGTGGCGCCGTGATTCAGAGATTGTTGATTTTGTGAAAAGACATCATGAAAATGGTAAAATCATTGCGTCCATCTGTCACGGGCCATGGCTGCTAATATCTGCCGGAATTGTAAAGGGAAGAAATGTTACGGGGTTTTTTGCCATAAAAGATGATTTGATCAATGCAGGTGTAAATTATGAAGGTAAGGATTGGGTAGAGGATGACAATTTACTTAGTAGCACAAATCCCAAAACCATGCTTCCGATGATCAAAAGACTGGTTGAAAAGCTAAAGGAATAATTATAAATTTTTCATGAAAAGAAAAGGCTGCCCGAATGAGCAGCCTTTCTTATTTAATATGGTAGTGTAAATTATACAAGTATCTTACCGTCCATTTCTTCCGGTCTTTCTACACCCATCATATGCAAAATAGTAGGTGCCAGGTCTGCAAGCCTGCCCTCAGCCTTCAGCAACTTGTAATCTTTGTCAATCAACCAAAGGGGAACAGGATTGGTGGTATGTGCTGTATTGGGCGAACCATCTTTATTAAAGGCAAAATCGGCATTGCCATGGTCTGATGTAATTAAAACGGAGTATCCGTTATCTATAGCAGCTTCCGTAACTTCTTTCGTACAGGAGTCAACAGTTTCCACCGCTTTTTTAATGGCTTCGTATATGCCGGTGTGCCCTACCATATCGGCATTGGCAAAATTCAGGCAGATAAAATCAAATTTTTGTTTTTTTATTTCAGCCACTACCGCATCTTTTACTTCCGGGGCACTCATCTCGGGTTGCAGGTCATATGTAGCCACTTTGGGTGAAGAGATCATAATACGTTCTTCACCTTTAAATTCAGTTTCGCGTCCACCACTGAAGAAAAAGGTAACATGCGGGTATTTTTCCGTTTCGGCGATGCGTAGTTGTGTTTTATTGTGTTTTTCAAGAATCTCACCCATGGTATTTTTAAGATCATCCTTATCATAAATGATTTTCACATTTTTGAAAGAGTCATCGTATTTGGTCATGGTGAGATAATGCAGCGGCATGGTTTTCATATCGTGCTCGGGCATATCTTTCTGGGTAAGCACTACGGTTATTTCGCGCAGGCGGTCGGTGCGGAAATTGAAACAGATCACCACATCATCTTCCTCAATAGTTGCCAATGGCTGGTTGTTATCATCCACAATTACCTTGGGTTTGATAAATTCATCAGTAACATCATCGTCATAGGAAGCTTGAATGGCAGAGGCACTGTCTTTGAATGTTTCGCCTTCACCTTTTACAAGCATATCGTAAGCGAGCTTAATGCGTTCCCAGCGCTTATCGCGGTCCATGGCGTAGTACCTTCCGCAAACCGAAGCAACCGTACCGGCTGATTTTTTTATGTGATCTTCCAGTTTTCCCACATAACCAAGCCCGCTTTTGGGATCGGTATCACGCCCATCGGTGAAAGCATGAATAAACAGGTTATCAAAATCGTGTTTCTTTGCTACATCACAAAGTCCGAAAAGATGATCCATAGCCGAATGTACTCCGCCTTCCGAAACAAGTCCGAGCAAATGCACTTTCTTACCTTCTTTCTTTGCATATTCAAAGGCTTCGGTAAGGGTTTCATTTTTGTGGAATGTACCATCTTCTATGGCTTTTGATATCTTAACCAGATCCTGGTAAACCACTCTTCCGGCTCCAATATTCAAATGGCCCACTTCTGAGTTACCCATTTGACCCTCCGGGAGACCTACATCTTTTCCCGAAGTTTTCAGAGTGGTATAGGCTGCTTTCTCTTTTAAACTTCTCGTGAAGGGCACATCTGCATTGGTGATAATATCAGATTTATCACCTTTCCCTTCACCCCATCCATCCATAATTACCAGAATTACTTTTTTATTTTCCATTTTTTCCTTTCTGTATTTTATTTATTATTTCTAACAATTAAATTTTTTATGCATTTGTTCGAATGGCTTCAACAGGATCAAGCCTTGCTGCCGACCATGCCGGTACAAATCCGGCTATCAAACCTATAATTACCGATACATTGATGCCCAGCATTATATTGCCGTAGGTAAGTAATAAATCCATTTCAATTCCTTTTGATGCTATCCATGATATTCCTAATACCAATAACAAACCTAAAATACCACCCATAAGACTTAGAAATATGGCTTCTACCAAAAACTGCAAAAGTATAAAGTAATTTTTAGCACCAAGGGCCTTTTGTATTCCAATAATGCTTGTTCTTTCCTTTACCGAAACAAACATAATATTGGCTATACCAAAACCTCCCACCAAAATGGCAAATCCTCCGATTATCCAACCGGCAATTTTGATAATAGAAAAAAGACTGTCGAACTGTGTAGATAGCAGGCTTGACTGGTTAAGTGCGAAATTATCTTCCGCAGCAGGTTTAATGCGTCTGATGCCCCGCATTGCCCCTCTTAGCTCATCTGTAATTTCTTCATTACTGAACCCAGGTTTACCTTTGGCAAGAATGGCCGGATTATATCTGTCGCTGTTTACATCAATAAAAGAGTTTACAAAGTTTACCGGCAATAAAACCATCTCATCGTGGCTGCTGCCAAATGTATCTTCTCCTTCACGGCCAAAAACCCCTATTACTTCAATGTTTCGGCCGAATATTTTTATATTTTCACCAGTAGGACTCCTATCGTTGAAAAGATTTGAAGCAATCTCTGCACCAATTATAGCTACATTTCTCCCATTAAAGGACTCGGTTGGAGAGAAGTATCTTCCTGATTCAATTTCAAAACTGCGTACTTTATCATATTCGTGAGATACGGAAAAAATTTCTGCCCTGTCAATACTCCGGTTTCCGTATTCTACAGTGCGATTGGTTCCTGCAACAAAAACCACTGACTCGAGCACCTGTGTGCGGCGCATAAGTTCGTCCATTTCACTTATACGGGGTGTGGGCCGATTCATATAGCGCCACCAGGGGTAATCGCTACCAAATTCCCATGGCCACTTCTGGATGTAAATGACGTTTTCACCAAGTGAAGCGATAGAACTGCGAACTCCTCTCTCCAGCGCATCTACCACGCTAAAAACAGAAATTATGGCAAAAATGCCTATAGTGATGCCCAAAAGTGTAAGAAAGGTGCGTAATTTATTGGTAATTACGCTTCCCCACGCAAAAAAGGCACTTTCTTTTAACAGTTTAATAAATAATATCATGGTGGTAATACGAAAGATGCAAAGTTACTAAATTAAAAGCAGGTACGATGGGGCAAGTCACTAATTTTAAAGGGTTATGTTCTGAAGCTATTTGAGTTTCTTAACCAATTCAGATGCATAAACAAAATCCTCAACCTCTTTGTTGCCGGTAGTTAATATCTCTTCTGATTTCCCTTCCCACCATAATTTCCCCTTGTAAAGAAATATTACATGATCGCCAATTTCCATAACACTGTTCATGTCATGTGTATTGATAACCGTAGTCATTTGAAATTCTTTGGTAATTTCACTAATGAGTTTATCAATTACAATGGCAGTTTGCGGGTCAAGCCCGGAGTTGGGTTCATCACAGAAAAGATAATCCGGACTATTTGCAATGGCCCGGGCAATAGCAACCCGCTTTTTCATACCGCCACTGATCTCAGCAGGATATAGATGGTTTGCATTCAGAATATTTACCCTGTCAAGGCAAAAATTAGCCCTGTCAATTTTTTCTTTACGCGTCATGTCCTTGTTGAACATTTCAAGGGGAAAAATCACATTCTCCTCC
The DNA here is from genome assembly GCA_007132585.1 of Bacteroidales bacterium. Taxonomy (GTDB): domain Bacteria; phylum Bacteroidota; class Bacteroidia; order Bacteroidales; family UBA7960; genus SKVR01. The sequence continues at coordinate 7,014 of SLOJ01000063.1, forward strand.
ACAGTAAGTGAATCAAATAGTGCACTTCCCTGGAAAAGTACCCCCATTTTTTTTCTCACCCGGGTTCGTTCATTCCCTTTCATGGAAGTAAAATTTAAACCCGAAAAGAATACACTGCCATGGTCGGGTTCAAGTAAACCCACAAGACATTTCAGGAAAACTGTTTTACCCGATCCGCTTTGACCTATAATCAGGTTGGTTTTCCCCTGTTCAAAGCTGGTATTGATTCCTTTGAGTACTTCCAGCTCTTCAAATGATTTTTTCATATCTTTTACTTCTATCATACCAGGAGAATTTGTGTAAGAATGAGATTGAAGAAGATGATGTAAATGCTGCTGAAAACTACTGCTTTTGTACTTGAATGACCCACCTCAAGGGCACCACCGCGTGTATTGTAGCCAAAATAACCGGAAATGGAAGCAATAAGAAATGCAAATACTACGGTTTTTATCAAGGCGTAAAAAATATCGTAAGGGGCAAACTCAAACAAAATCCCATAACTGTAATGGCTTAGGGGCACAACATTGGTTGCGGCTGAAGCCATCCAGCCACCAAGTACCCCAAGAAAAATACTGATGACTACAAGCATGGGATTAACGATCATGCTCGCTATAATTTTGGGTAAAATAAGATAGCCTGCTGAATTTATTCCCATGACCTCAAGAGCATCAATTTGTTCAGTTACTCGCATAGTACCAATTTCCGAAGCAATGCGCGAGCCAACCTTACCGGCAAGAATCAGGCTGATAATAGTTGGAGAAAACTCCAGGATGATTGATTGCCGTGTAGCAAAACCAACAGCATATATAGGAAGAAGGGGATGATCGGTATTAAAAGCAGTTTGAATGGTTACCACGGCTCCCATAAATACTGAAATAATGGCCACTATACCCAGGCTTTCCAATCCCAGATTGTCCATTTCTATAATGATCTTTTGCCGATAGATCTTTGCATTTTGAGGTTTGCGTAAAATCCTTGCAAGCAGCAAAAGATAACTTCCTATGTGTTGGAATAATTTCATAAAACTGTTGAAAACTATTTTGCGAATTTAAGTCAATTTTTTTAGAATATTTGGCAATCGTACCGGTTATATCAGGGATTTGCTCTTAATAAATTAAAAAAAAATCCGTAGGTTTGCAGCATAAGTAAACAGTACAGTATGCTGTTAATGAGCTTGAAAATCAAAGTTTTACATGAACAGGGCATTGAAATATAAATACATTATCGTAATTTTTATTATCAGCATGGTATTTTCATCTTGCTCTATTTTGCGTGGACGTAAATGCAACTGTCCGCAGTGGAGTAAAGAAAACCCTGTAGTTCCTGAAGAAACGAATTATCCTGATGCAGAACAGGCATAAAGAAATTCTCATGCGGTATTTTCCTGCCCAAACCATCGATCAGGTTGCAGGTTACGTTTCGAAGTATGCCATTCAGTTAAAATTTACAGCCGGAAGAACCACTAAACTTGGCGATTACCGCCCCCCGGGTAAAATCAGTAACATCCACCGGATCACTGTAAACGGCAATCTGAACTCGTGGTTTCTGTATCTTGTTTTTCTTCATGAATTTACACACCTGCTTGTATGGAATAAATACAGAAACCGAATTAACCCCCATGGACCGCAATGGAAGCAGGAATTCTCATCTATACTCAAACAACTTTTATTTCAAAACATCTTGCCCGATGATCTCGTTGCTCCTGTATCAGATTTTTCCAACAATGTGAAAGCCACTTTTGCATCAGATCAGGTGTTATGGAAAGCTTTAAAAAAGTATGATGTTAAAAATGGTACTGAAGTTTTTATTGAAGACATCCCCTTAAATTCGTATTTTGCAGCGGCAAACGGAAAAATATTCAAAAAAGAAGGAAAGATCCGCACAAGGTATCGTTGTCTTTGCATGAATAACAAACGAAAGTATCTGTTTCATCCAATGGCAGAAATCACCCCTGTAAAGGGAGAGTATAAAACAGAAAACATTTAATTCATTATATATCAGGCAACAGAAAAAATCCTGTTGCCTTTTAAAATTCACAATTATGGACAAAAACAATTACGTAGTGATTATGGCTGGCGGTGTTGGAGAACGTTTCTGGCCTATGAGTAAAACCAACCGCCCCAAACAATTCATTGACATTCTTGGCACAGGACGTACTTTGATTCAGCAAACCTATGACCGCTTTGTAAAAGTGTGCCGACCCGAAAATATTTATGTAGTAACCAATAAAATTTACAAAGATCTGGTACTTGAACAACTGGATGAAATGGCAGAAAAACAGGTTGTTTGCGAACCGGCACGTAAAAATACTGCGCCCTGTATTGCTTATGCTGCTTACAAAATTTATGATATGAACCCCGATGCTCGAATGGTAGTTGCCCCATCTGATCATATAATCATGAAAGAAGATGCTTTTTGCAATATCATCAGCCTGGCTATGGATGCCGCAAGCGATGATAAAAACTTTTATACCCTTGGCATCAAACCGTCGCGGCCCGATACAGGTTACGGATATATTCAGTATGTAGCCGGCTCGCGATACGACCAGAGTGATTTATTGAGAAAAGTAAAAACTTTTACGGAAAAACCGGATGAAGAACTGGCACAGTCTTTCCTGCAAAGCGGCGATTTTCTGTGGAATTCAGGAATATTTATATGGTCATGTAAGGCCATTATTGAAGCTTTTGAGAAATTCCAACCCGAAATCAGTTATGTTTTTCAGAAGGGAATCGGGTTATACAATACTCCCGATGAAGCTCCTTACATTGAAAAAGCATACCCTTCTTGTAAGAGCATTTCAATTGACTATGCCATCATGGAGAAAGCTGAGAATGTGTTTGTTTTTATTTCCGACTTCGGGTGGTCAGATCTGGGAACCTGGGGTTCATTGTATGAAGTAAGAAAGAAAGATAAAAACA
>SLOJ01000225.1 GCA_007132585.1 Bacteroidales bacterium
ACCAGTTCTCCCGTTAAGTCATAGGTGCCGGTTAAAGCAGGATTATAATCGCCTTCCTGCCAAATTACTTCAAGATTGATACTTTCGCTGTTTTCAAGCAAAACCTCTACCGTTTCGGGCAAAGGTAATTCTTCAAAAGGTACACCAAGCTCAACCGTCAGATGTTCAGGGTGAATTACTTCGGTTATATTTATATCTACATCCGGATCTGTTACAAGATAACTTTGTATTGCGGATGTAGTATTTTCATCGTCGATATCTTCAGCATATACTACATAATAAACTGTGGTGTTATGTGTTTGTGCAGGAATGTCTGACACAGTAGTGAAAACATCATCACCAGTACTCTCCATGACAATGGTGTTGTTTAACTCAGATACACTTGTACGCCATTGTAACTCAACAAAATTTAATTCAGCATCTCCCTGGGTAACAGTAGCTGAAACAGACACTGTTGTTTCAGGTGTAATCTCTGATTCAGGTGTTTGTGTAATATTGGTGATGGATGGTGGTAAAGCCCCCGTAATATCAACCCATACACTTACATTATCAAAAAATGATGTTTCATTTGCTTTGGTAGACCCCTGCCAGTAGGCTCCCATATAAGGAAGAGCTTGCTGGGTGAATTCACTGTCAGTTACTGAACCTACCAAAACCAGTTCGCCCGACATAGGGTCTTCGAAACTACTGCCATCAACCCGGCCAAAAAGTTCCCAGACATGGGTTCCAGGATTATAGGTAAGTTTCACACTCATAAATTGATTAGTGGGGTTGTTAAGAGGCTCACTAGCAATTATAAGACCGCTGGTTTCGGTTCCCAGGGATTGAATTCCTCCATTGAATTTAACGAATCGAATAGGGTCAGGTTCGTTATTGCCAGTATTACCCATTACAACTGCATAGCCAAAACCTACAGAGTCAACTTGAGCATCAATTGCTCCAATAACAATTGCAACTCCATAGTTTTCAGTTCCAAAACCTGAAGGATTAGATCGTTTCTGTCGCATATTAAAATACCATGAAACTTCAGCCGGATTGGATGCAAGTGTAGTATTATAAGGACTGCTGAAATCATCTGCCTGGAGATGTACAAATACCCATCCGACAGCATTTTCTTCTGAACCGGCGGTGTTGGTAAGCTCAAGGATATTGTTGTGAATTCGTGCTCCCCAATCGGGCCCGGAACGGTTAACGATCCAGGGGGTGGTTCCGATATTACCAGTTGTTACAAATTCATCACCCTGGCTGTCATTAAAATCAGAACTGTGAACAATAACCTGCGCCCACGAAACGCTTATGTCTGTTGTAAAAATATAAAGGCAAGTGAAAATGCCAATGGTAAATCTTTTCATAATAGTGTTTTTGGGATTATATATGTTTTATTATCAAAATATTTTTTCACATTTTAAAGAAAACCCTATTTATATTAAAAGTAAAATATAATTTGTATACTTCCATTAATAAAAAGTTAAACGCCTGCTAATATTTTATTTTACTGCGGGGGTGATATGAGATCAGGTTTTCTCTGAGATATTCCCTGTCAAGATGGGTATAGATTTCGGTAGTTGTAATGGATTCGTGGCCCAGCATATCCTGAACAGCCCGCAAATCGGCACCACCTTCTACCAGGTGGGTGGCAAAGCTGTGGCGCAATGTATGCGGACTAATGGTTTTCTTTATACCGGCTTTTTCTGCCAGCTTGCGCACGATTAAAAAAATCATTACACGTGTAAGCTTGCTGCCACGGTTATTAAGGAAAGTGTGGCTTTCAGAACCCTTTTTGGGTGTTATATGTTTTCTTTCGGTTTCAATATAAAGCTTCAGATGCTTTGCGGCCACAGCACCCATAGGAACAATTCTCTGTTTGTTTCCTTTGCCTGTAATTTTTATAAACTCTTCCCTGAAAAAAATATCGGGAATTTTCAGGTCAACACATTCTGAAACCCTCAAACCGCTTCCGTACAAGATTTCAATAATTGCCCTGTTTCTTTGACCATTGGGTTGACTCATATCAATAACCGATATCATTTTATCTATTTCTTCAACTGACAATACCTCCGGAAGTTTGCGGCCTAGTTTTGGCGATTTAAGCAGGCTTGCCGGGCTTTTATCAATAATATCTTCAAGCAGAAGGTATTTGTAGAAACCTTTTATAGCTGATATCATTCTTGCCTGCGAACGGGCAGATAAACCAAGCTGTGCTGACCAGTAAAGAAATTCCTTCAGATCTTCGCGGTTTACCTTTTCTATTCTGATATTCTCATCTTTTTGTCTTAAAAACTGCATAAAGACTTTAAGATCATGTAAATATGCATCAATACTATTGGGAGAAAATGATTTCTCAAGACGCATATATATCTCGTAGTTCCTTATGTAACCTTTCTGATCCATAGTTCATGTTGATAGCCTAAAGATAGCAGTATTTAATGAGAATTAATCGAAGCAGCTTGGGTTAAATTAAACAACACCGTGGGGATCATTTTTTAAAGGACTTTTACAATTTCATTGACCCGGCCCTAAGGAATTAATGTTATTTTTGCGCTTGCTATAAGAATCGATAAAAAATATGAAGTGAATATAACCGAACTTCTTGGAATTTTAAAAATGTTATTTTCCAGTCCGTTAAAGGCCTGGTCATTTGTAGTGGAAAGAGATTATCACTGGCGTGATGTTTTGGTCTATTTTACCATTCCTTTGTTTTTTCTCAGTTCATTTGCAGGAATTTTTGGAAATACGCCTGAGTTTAACCAAATCAATCTGCCACCCAATTTAATGTTTTCGGTTATTTTTCTGGGTAGTGTAAGTGCCTTGTTTCTGGGTTCATTTATGATTTCGTCCATGGCACCGCGCTTTAAAGGTGAAAAATGTTATAACAAAACTTTTGTCCTCATTTCTTTTTCATATACACCGGTGCTTTTTGGTTCAATTATCTCTTCAATACACGAAGTACTACAGATTGTGAATTTCCTTGCACTCGTATATATGATTTTTCTATTTTGGCGTGGTACAGCTATATTATTAAGAATACCTTCCTACAAACAAACAGGTTTTGTTTTGGTATCGCTTCTTATCCTTTTCGCATCAAGGGTTGTAATATCTGCATTTCTGGCATCTATTGCTTTATACTTTACCGGAAATGTGGATGATTTCCTTAATCAGTAATAATACTGTTAAAACAGCAGGAAAGGTATTTTTATCTTTGTCATATTTTATTAGATTTGCCTGATTGAATAAAAAATAATAATCTTTTTGTAAATTAACTTTCCATGTTGTCAAAATCGTTGTTTATTAAATATTTACCTTTACTTCTCATTTTAGTTATTATTGCTGGCGTTGCCGGATTTCTGAAGAAGAATTCCCATTCAGAAATATCTGCGGAATCGCACCTGCCTGAAGAAGAAGCAATCGAAATTCATTATGATGAATATGGGATTGAACTGGATAAGTATCTGGTAGAATCATCACTTGTGCGCAATAGACAAACACTGGGTCATATTCTTGGGCAACTCGATTTTACAGCACAATTCATTGATCGGATCGTAAAAGAAATGAATGATCATTTTGATCCAAGGAGAGTAAGGGCAGGGAATGCATATCACATTTACAGAAGCAATGACACATTACGCAAGGTCGAATATTTTATTTATGATATTTCAGCTTTGGATTTTCTTTTGGTTGATGTTTCGGATTCACTTCAAGTTACAAGAGGAGAGAAAGAAATCACGGCAGTAGAAAAAACTGCATCGGGTGTTATTAATTCGTCGCTTTGGGTTACACTTACAGAAAACAATCTGAATCCGGATCTGGCCATAAGATTATCTGAAATACTTGCATGGGAAGTTGACTTTTATCGTATTCAGCGGGGAGATCGTTTTAAGGTTGTTTATGAAGAAGAATATGTTGGAAAAACATCTGTAGGAATAGGACGGATTGATGCTTTGTTTTTTGAACATCATGGAAGAGAAATTTACGGGTTTAAGTTTGAGAATGATACTGTATCGGGATTTTTTGCACCCGATGGGCAAAACCTGAGAAAGGTATTCCTGGCAGCACCCATAAAATTTGTTCGTATTACAAGCGGTTATTCTGCCAGCCGGCTTCATCCTGTTTTGGGAACCCGCAGGCCACATTACGGTACTGATTATGCTGCCCCAACCGGTACGCCGATTTACTCTGTTGGAGATGGTGTTGTTACAGAAGCGCGCTATACATCAGGAAATGGCTATTATGTAAGAATTCGGCATAATTCTGTTTACGACACCCAATATTTGCATATGTCGCGCTTTGCTTCAGGTATAAAACCCGGCAAAATAGTCGAACAAGGAGAAGTTATTGGTTATGTAGGAATGACCGGCCTGGCTACCGGGCCCCATGTTTGCTTCCGTTTTTGGAAAAACGGCCGGCAGGTTGATCATCGACGGGAAGAATTTCCCAGTGCCGATCCTTTACATGAAGACCTCCATGAAGAATTTTTTGTCATACGCGATCACTGGATGAAGATTCTTGAATCCATCAAATTTGAAGAAGAACAGATGCCGGTATAATAACAGCCATAAATCACTCTGATGTTTCTTATTAACTTCTGAAATTCAATAATATTTCTCTTACTCAATCAAAGTGAACAGCAAGCCATATGCAAAATGGTTTTGTGCTTGTGTAGCTTACCCTGTGTTTCTGTCCTGCGGGAATAAGTAAGTGGTCGCCTTTTGTGAGATGTATTATTTTGCCTCCTTCCATTTCCAGACTCGCATTTCCCTGCAATAATACAACCCATTCATACCTGTTGGGTTCATACCATTTGCCGGGTGGCGTGGTTTGCCCGTTGCTGATGATCCTTTCCACATGTACATTTTTGGCTTTGCATAAAGAATCGAAAACCTCTTCATTTCCATGGGGCAGATCAATGTCATTGAATAAATTTCGTATAACCATATTGGCCGGGATTACAGGTACATATCAAGATCACCTTTTCCTTGTCTCACCACTTCAATAGTGTCGGATGTGCAGTCAACTACCGTTGAAGCTATATTATCGCCAAAACCTCCATCAATTACAATATCTACAATATTGTTGTATTTTTCATGAATAAGCTCAGGGTCAGTAGTATATTCAATTATTTCATCCTCATCATACACAGATGTGGAAATTAAGGGATTGCCAAATTCTTCCACCAGCTGCCGTATTATAAGATTATCAGGAACTCTGATACCAATGGTTTTTTTCCTGTTCTGAAAAATCTTCGGAACCTTATTGCTTGCATTGAGGATGAAGGTAAAGGGTCCGGGGAGAGTTTTCTTCATTAGTTTGTAGATTTCGGTATTGAAGGGTTTGGTAAACTCTGCAATATGACTGAGATCGTTGAAAATAACAGAAAAGTTTGCTTTATCAGCCTTAACCCCTTTTATGTTTGCTACCTTTTCCACAGCTTTGATCTGTAGCATATCGCAACCCATACTGTATACTGTGTCAGTAGGGTAAATGATTATACCACCATCGCGAAGACACTCCAATACCATTTGCATTTTCCGCGGGTCAGGGTTTTCAGGAAAAATTTTCAGTAACATGATTTGCTAACTTTTTTTATTGTAGTGAACATAAAATAACTATTGAGACCGGCAAAATCAGGCAAAATTAAAAATATCAAAAAAAACATACTGTCTAATCCGGCTTTTTATTAAAGAAACCGGTAAGGTATTGTATTTCCTTCATTTTTCCTTCTTCACCGGTTTTTTTGTAAGCAAACATCAGGTTGTGCAACATTCGCAAAACAATATCGGTGTTGGAGCAGGGTGTAAAGAAAGATGGTTTGGGTTCCTGTTTCAATTGTTTCAGAAAAACTTCAATATCTTTTACTGCAAATACATTTCCACGGCTAAAGGCATTGATATAAAATAACACATTGCTTTCTGAATATTCCAGTGTATCGGGGTTGAGAGTTGTACCGGTATAAGCCAGCACAAAATGCTCGGGCAGGTTGATACCATGTACAGGCAAATCTAAGCTTTGGGCCAGAAGCATATATACAATTCCCAGGGAAAGCGGGTTGCCCGTGCGGCTTTCAAGTACCTTATTTATAAAAGAGTTTTCAGGATTATGATAATCAGTTATGTTACCATAAAACCCATGGATCTCATAAAAAACATAATTGAATACCTTTATCTGCTCCAGGGCTGTAAGGTTTTCATTAAGTTCAATCCAGATATCCTTGCGTAATTTCGCCAATTCATATTCTACTTCATCTTCGTTTAACTCAGGGTATTGGTAACGTGCCACAATGATAATTCCTTCAACCAGATTGCGGGCCCCATCATCAATCCACTCTTTCATATCCATGCATATCTGGTCAAACTGAATTTGATGTATGATTGATTCAATCCGCTTCTGTATCTCAGGCAAATGCTGAGTTTCCCATGCATTTTCAAGAAAGGGAATAATTTCGGTACCATGGCTATGAATATTTAGCGAAATATCACGAAAAACTTCCGGATCAGGCTCATCTATAAGACTCACCAGAGCTTCCATTTTCCTTATTTTTTCTTCGCTTTTCATGACCAAAACAATTATCAGGCAGTAATTTTCTCCAGTACGAACTCAATCATTTCGTTTACCGATTTTTTATAGTCTTTGCTGTAGGTTTTGTTAACCCTGTTGGCAATAATATCACAAATGGTAAGTGTATTATGCCCCAGTGTTTTTCCCAGTGCATAGATTGCCGAAGTTTCCATCTCGAAATTGGTTATCACTTTGCCCTTATGCTCAAATTCTTCTATTTTCTGATTGAGTTCGGGATATGCCAAAGGAATTCTTAGTTCTCGTCCCTGCGGACCGAAAAATCCTGATGCAGTGGCAGTTATGCCCTGGCGCAGATCGCCGGCAATTTTGTTCAGAAGCTTTTCAGAAGCTTTAACGATATAAGGATGTGGTAGTTTTTCGTTCCAGCCGGTTTGCTGAATAAAAGCTCTCATGAGATCCTTTTCAAGAATTGCATCATCATATTTGTAAAAATAAAGCAGTCCGTCGAGCCCCAGACCATACGCTGATGCAATAAAAGTATCTACTTCAATATCTTCTTTCAATGCTCCGGATGTTCCAAGACGAATGATATCCAATGAAGTATGTTTTTCTTTCGGTACACGCTTCTCCAGATCGATATTGACAGCGGCATCCAGTTCGTTCATTACGATATCAATATTATCGGTGCCAATACCTGTGGACAGGACGGTAATAGGTGTGTTATTGTATATTCCGGTATGGGTTGCAAATTCCCTGCTTTGTATTTTAAATTCAACCTTTTGAAAATGCCTTGAAATGGTTTCAACCCTGTTTTGATCACCTACAACAATAACGGTAGGAGCAATGTGCTCAGGTTTTAATTGGATGTGATATACACTTCCGTCGGGATTGATAATTAGCTCAGATTCTTTAAAATATTTATCCATACTTTTTTCATATACATGTAACCGATTGATAATTATCCGCTCTAATGCGGCTATAGTTATAACAAAATTATCAATTAATTGGCAATTACCTATTCATAAAAACTACAAAAAGCTTATTTGTATTTGCACAAGCTTAGTACCTTTGATCTTCTTTTAATTTTCATAGGTTTTATGATTTCAGAAATTATTACTATTGGCGATGAATTGCTTATAGGCCAGGTTGTTAATACCAATGCATCCTGGATGGCAAAGCATTTAAATGATAATGGGGCAGATGTACGGCAGATAACCAGTATATCGGATGCCGAAAGTGAAATAATACGTGCATTAAAGGAAGCGGAGAGCCGGGTTGACCTGATTCTGATTACAGGAGGTTTGGGTCCTACTCACGATGATATTACAAAAGATGTATTATGTCGGTATTTTCAAACATATCTTGTTGAGGATTCGAATGTACTTGAAGCTGTTCAGACCTTTTTTCAGCGCAAGGGTTTGGTTCTAACTGAACTTAACAGAAACCAGGCAATGGTGCCCAAGGGTTGCACAGTAATTCAAAATCCATTGGGTACTGCACCCGGACTGGCATTTCATAAAAACGGTAAATTGTTTGTTGCCATGCCTGGGGTACCGTATGAGATGAAACATATCATGCAGTCATTTGTGTTTCAATGGTTGAAGGATAATTATAAGGGTAACATAATTCTGCACAAAACCATAATGACACAGGGGATAGGTGAATCTTTTCTTGCGGTTAAAATTGAAAAATGGGTAAAAGAGCTTCCTGAGAGCATAAAGCTGGCTTATTTACCTTCACCGGGCATTGTTCGCTTAAGACTGAGCATGAAGGGTAACAACCGTGATGAAATGGAAAAAAAATTACAAGCCGAAACAGACAAATTAAAAGTTTTGATACCGGAATATTTCTGGGGATTTGATGATGAAAAACTTGAGACTGTGGTTGGAAGTTTATTAAAGGAATTGAATTCAAGTGTTTGTACAGCTGAAAGTTGCACCGGCGGCTACATTGCTCACCGCATAACCGGTGTAGCTGGAAGCTCATATTATTTCAAAGGTTCATTAATAGCTTATGATAATGATGTTAAGAAAGGTTTGCTTAAAGTACCTGCCAGGATACTTAAAGAATCTGGTGCTGTAAGTAAAGAAGTTGTTGAGATTATGGCCAGAGAAGCTTGCAAGCTGCTTAATACTGATTATGCTGTAAGTGTTAGTGGTATTGCAGGACCGGATGGCGGTACACCTGATAAACCTGTTGGAACTGTTTGGATTGCTGTTGCCGGCCCTGATGTGCTTATAAGTAAGAGATTTCTTTTTGGTGACGAAAGAGAGAGAAACATCATAAGGGCCGGTAATGCTGCACTAGGGCTGCTTCGCTCGGTATTACTGCAAAAAAAAGGGGCCGACCCAAAGGCCGGCCCCGGTAGCAGAGATTAAAATTAACTACTAACTCACTACCAGTTTATTTTACTATATTGATCTTTCTTGTAATTACATCTTCGGAAGTTCTTACATTCAGAATGTAGGTTCCTTGAGGAAATGAAGAAACGCTTATGGTTTCCATCACCAAATCACTGCGATTACCCAGTTCATTTACATATACCCTTGACCCTACGATATTGAAGATTTCAATGGTAATATCATCAGAACGATTAAGGTTCAATGCAATGTTCAGGTTATCTCTTACCGGATTTGGATATGCATTAAACTCACCAAATGCAGGTACAATGTCACTTACATTGGTAAATATTGGAAGAGCAATCAAATCACCACCTGCAGCAGTAGCCACGTAAAGGCCAAAAGCAGGCCCGTCGCTGTTGTTTGCAGGATTCAGAAATCCGCTGGCAACAACGGTAATGGCGGCACCTTCCAGTTCGAGAGTTTGTAAAGGAGCACTGTAGGCAGCAACAGTGGTTTCACCGTCAGCTGTGCGCACTTCAAGCACATAGTCGAGAGTACCCAGTTCAAGGTAACCGGCAAAATCACCATAACCGAAGGTAAAGAGTTCACCTGCGCCTACTCCGGTTTCCCAAACACTTACTTCAGGAGCGTCGGTAGCACCGTGGAATACAAGTACATCCGTTTCATTCTCGTTGGCAGC
>SLOJ01000140.1 GCA_007132585.1 Bacteroidales bacterium
GACTATGTGTATTTTCTCGACCTTATTAAAAAACAGGAACCACAACTTGAACTGTATCTTTTAGGGTACCGGAATTTCAGGGAAAGGATTGAGAAAGCACTTGAAAAAGGCTATCAGGGTATATCTTATAATTTTAAAGATGAATTTATTACTCATGAAGAAATAGAACTGGCACGCCAAAAGGGACTTAAAGTCCAGCTATGGACCATTTATACCGAAGAAGATATGCAAAAAGCATTAAGCTGGAAACCGGCTTTTATTCAAACGGGAAACACAAATTTGGGAGAAAAATATCTATTGGAAAATGATTATGCTGAATAAAAACAAAGAGTAAAATATATTTTCCATCATAATGTGATAAAATGAAAAGTGTTCTTATTTTGTTGAAAAGATTTTGAGTTGAATAAATTTAAATAAAAAAGACCGCATGCATCAGATCAAGATAATTAGTATTGTAATCTCAGTATTCAATGAAGACAAAAACCTTCCGGAACTATATAAAGTTTTAGCAGATACTGTTTCTGACTTGCCATATAGTTTTGAATTTTTATTTGTTAATGATGGCAGCACTGATAATTCTTTCACTATTTTAAGTGAATTACTGCAAAAAGACCAAAGGGTAAAGATTGTAAATCTTGGAAAAAACTTTGGACATGAAATTGCCATGACTGCAGGAATGGATCATGCACGTGGTGATTGTATTATTTTTATGGATGCAGACCTGCAGCATCCGCCTTCCCTTATTCCCGATATGCTTGATAAATGGAGTAATGGCATTGACCTTGTTCTTACACTTAGAAAGGATAATAAAGATCAGGGCTTGTCAAGCAAAATCTTAAATAAGATTTTCTATGCATTAATCAATACAATATCAGATGATAAAATACCCGCCAATATGCCCGATTTCAGGCTTATTGATAAAAAGTATATAGAAGTGCTCAAAGGCATGCGCGAACAAAAACGTCTGTTCAGGGGACTTATCAATTGGATGGGCATAAAAAACCATGCGATAATTGAATTTGAAGCCCCGAAACGATATGCAGGCAAAACGAAATATAATGTAAGGAAATTGATATCTCTCGCTTTAGACTCTATCATCTCATTTTCTATAAAACCCCTTCGCATTGCCAGCTATTTTGGCATATTTACAGCACTGCTGGCCATTTTACTGGGAATTTATTTTGTTTTTGAATTTCTAAATAATCCCGATTATACTTTCAGTGGTTTTGGCACCACGTTGGTTATGGTTGTGCTCATGGGTTCGGTACAGTTGGTTGTTCTGGGAATAATTGGTGAATACATAGGCAGGATACATCTGGAATCAAAAAAAAGACCTTTGTATTTTGCTGACTTTATAGAACGGAAATCCTAACAATTTCTCATTCAAAGCTTACCGTAAAAAATAAAATCCAATGATATTAAGATCTGTTCAATCTCGGCAAACAGGATTATTTTTTACTATTGCCTTAGGCTTTTTGATATTGGTTGTTTTTTACCAGGGGCCCCTGTTTAACCCAAATACGACCTTTTTTGCGGCTGGTGGTGATGGCCTGAAAGATTATTATAATACTGTATATTATGTAACCCACGACAGTACGGTATTTCACTCATACTCCATGAACTACCCGCACGGTGAACATATTTTCTATACCGGCAATCAACCATCTATAAGTTTTATTCTGAAATTTATTCACAATAATATTGCAGATATCAGTGATAAGATTGTAGGAATACTGAATATTACAATGTTAATTTCACTTATTTTAGGTGCGGTTTTTTTATACTTACTTCTTGTACACTTCAAACTCCCTGTTTTTTACAGTGTTATTATCAGTATAGGAATTACTTTTCTATCTCCCCAACTGGCACGTATGCCTGGCCATTTTTCATTATCCTATGTTTTTGCCATTCCGGCCATGCTTTACCTGATAGCTAAATTTGATCAAAGAAACCGATATTATATCAGTATACTCATAGGACTTTTTATTTTGTGGGCATTGGGTACACATATCTATATGCTTGGATTTCATGCTTCCATTGTTGTTTTTTACTGGTTCTGGAAATTTGCATTTGTCAATGGAAGCATTAAATCAAAGGAAAACTACTTTCATCTTGCATTACAGTTTATCATCCCTTTGGCTGTTTTTTTCAGCATAAATTTATTAACGGATCATATTACTGACAGAACAGCTTACCCCTGGGGCTTTTTATATTACAGAGCCTACCCCGAAAGTATATTTTTACCTATAGGTAAATCTTATGGGCAATTTCTATATCAATTCTCAAACTTTAAACACATTGACTGGGAAGGATTTGCCTATGTAGGTTTGACTGCAACCCTGGGGTTTTTTACAGCCGTTGTATTGTTTTTCAAGTATTTATTCCAACTGAAGATAAATCGTATTCTAAATCCAGCTAAAAACAATATTCTCAATATTTTTTTCTGGGCTTCGTTTTTCACTCTTTTATACTCATTCGGTCTTCCCTTTATTATTGACGGCCTTGATCGTCTGGTGCATTATATTGGTCCTTTAAAACAAATGCGGGGAATCGCAAGGTTTTCATGGTTATTCTTTTATGTAATAAATATTTACGTTTTTTATCATATATGGAATTTAAAAAATCATGGCTTAAATAAATATATATGGTATGCTTTGGTAATAACAGCTACCACCTTTTTATCCTATGATGCATATCTTAATGTTAAATTTTGGTCAAAATTTGTGGATAACCGAATACCTGCACTCACTGATCACAATAACGAAACAGAAGAAAACCAATGGTATCATATGATTGATAGCCGTGATTATCAGGCTACAATTCCTATTCCTTATTTTCATATTGGATCAGAAAATACCTGGATTGAAGCCGAATGTGGAATAACTAAACCTACATATATTGTTTCATGGAAAACCGGGTTACCAACAATGGGGGTAAAATTAAGTCGTACATCTATCTCACAATCATACGAAAACATTGAACTGTTTATCGAACCCTACCGAAGACCTGCTATCCTTGATAAGCTGATCCCTGGTAAAAGTTTCCTGATAGTTACCCGCGACGATTGCACCAATGTTCCTCCAATACAGCAAAGCATGATTGACAAATCCATCGCTTTATATCAGTCTGCCGGTTTCAGTCTTTATGAATGCCCATGGGATAGCCTCGTAAGTGTCCACAATAATCCATTTTATGAAATTTTATCTGAAATAAATGAGGAAGAATTTTTTGTATATGGAGATTACCTCACTGACCATGCTGTTATGAATTTCCAAATTGAGAGTTTTTCTGAAAATTCAGGTGATGGTTATTATATAATACCAGGAAGCTATTCTGACCGGCTGCAAAAAGGAAGCTGGATTTACCATCAAGATATCCCCAACTTAGAGGCTGACATCGAATATATCATTTCTTTCTGGGTAAATGACCTCCGCAAAGATCTTTTCATGCGCTCTCGCTTTGAATTGCAATTAAGGGATTCTCTGAACCAGGGGCATGATGCCTGGAGTCCACAACTTTTTCGCATTGTAAAGGCATTTGAAGGCAACTGGGCATTGGTAGAAATGGCCTTCTCATTTAATAACCCTGGAGATATAATTCGCTGGCGCATAACCAATAACGATTTAAGAAGATCTGATTACACAGTCAGTCATGTCATGATAAGACCATCCCATACAAATATTTACAGAAAAGGTGATGGATGGTTGATGAAAAACAACCGTTTTTATAAACCAAAATATTAAGGGAAAAGAGACATGGGCTCAGGGTATTCGAAAAATATGGAGAATGTTGTTCCAGTCCCAGGGCGAATCCCACCATTGCCAGGTGTTGTATTTAAAACTAAAGAGTATATTATAAACCACAAAGAATAATAACAAAATTGTTGTTGAAGTTTTCAAAAGCTTATAGCCACTGTTATACACCCACCGTATAAAAAAGGCAAGATGAATGGCCATGAAAGGGAGAAACTCAATCAGTGCACGATAACCAACCGCTGCACTAAAAGTAGGTGCCCACCAGCTTCCGTTAATATAAATAATAATAGCCATAATAAACAGTATAACAACCCCATCCAACTGCCTTTTCACCGCCAGGTAAATCAACGACAGTGAAGCCACAAACATTAAAGGCGTATAAAGATACCAGCCGTTGCGGGCTCCAAAAAGAACTGTGATTATGCGTGGGCTCATAATATAGGGAAAACCTTCACTTTGGTAAGAATACACAAAAATGTTTCCGGTTACTTTATACCAATATGCCATTTGTGGAACAAATACAATTATTCCCACCAATAGCATCATAAGAATATATTTCCATCTTGCAGCCAGAAATTTAAAACGCTCTTTACAATCCTTCCATCCACCTACACCATAAAAGATAAAATATAACCCTGCAATGAGATTGGTTGGCCTGATGAGGGTTGCCAGGGCCAGGGGCAGGATCAATTTTAAGGTTGAAGTGAATCCCGGGTTTTTATAAAATATCGGTACATAATAGACATACATTGCAATAAGGGCAAAAGAATACACATGCGACATGCCTGGACTAAAAATGGTATAATAGTACAGATTGGTACCAAAAAAAAGAAGTGCCGCAGTTACCAGAGATTCCCTTTCAGGAAATAATCTCTTCAGTATTTTGTAAACAAACACAAACCCTAGCGTGCCATAAAACAGTGCTGCAATAAATACAAAGGAAAAGTGGATGTTGGAATACCCCTTTTGAGTGTCAATTTGGAAGAAAAGAGCAGTAACATGTGCGGCCAGGAAAAAGGGTGCCTGCATAATTGCTACTCCACATGTATAAACGTTCAGTGTTTTGCCGTCCTCATAGGGTTTAGCGTATGGAAGCCGCTCAAAATCATTCCAGTCATGCAGAAAAAAAGTTGGAAGATACTGGTAATAACCTTGCATATCTGAGCCCATGACAAAATGCCTGACATTTACCGTTTTGATATTGCGATGAGCCACCGAAGAGAGTAATCCCGCCAGTGCAAATATCAAAGCAATCTGGGTAATGCGGCTAACCTTTAAGGTGCGGTTTCTGATCTTCATCTTATTTGCTCCATGTGTTATATTTTATAATGCACCAAAGGGCTCTGAAGCCATCTTTCCAGTTTATTTTTTTCCCTTCGTCGTAAGTACGACCATAGTAAGAAATTCCCACTTCATATATCCTGATACCCGGGTATCTTGATACCTTGGCGGTAACTTCTGGTTCAAAACCAAACCGACGCTCTTTCAGCTTCAGGCTTTTCAATACCGGTGCCCTGAAAAGCTTATAGCAGGTTTCCATGTCTGTGAGGTTAAGGTTGGTGAACATATTGGACAGGAATGTAAGAAACCTGTTTCCTATAGTATGCCAGAAAAATAAAATCCGATGGGGATTTGAGCCAACAAACCTTGACCCGTAAACCACATCGGCATTGCCTTCGAGAACCGGCTTAAGAAGATCACTATACTCCCGGGGGTCGTACTCAAGATCTGCGTCCTGAATAATGATATAATCGCCGGTGGCTTCTTTAATCCCCCGATGCAATGCTGCCCCCCCTTTCCCATATTCTTTTCCTGGCTGTAGACCCGGATCAGTGATTCCGGATGATCTTTTATAAATCCTTCCAGCACTTCAATTGTATTGTCACGGCTACAGTCATTCACAATTACAAGTTCTTTTTCAATCCCATCCAGATCAATAGACAAGATTCTTTTCAGAATTTCGGTGATGGTTTTTTCTTCATTAAATACCGGGATAACAACAGAAAGCTTCATTGCTTGTTTTCTTTTAAGTAAAAAATGACTCAATCATTAAAGAACTTATAATTTAGGGTGCCTATATCATCAAATATAAAGCTTCTGCATTTTAAAACACAGGATGCAAGACCTGAACTTTTCGGGTATAGATTTCTTTCCCGGTAAATATACGTACAATATAAATACCCGAATTAAAATTAACCATATCCAGTTTATGAAAGTTGCATTCACAATCATACTCATAAATTAACCGTCCGGAAATATCATAAAGCCGAATGTTGTTGATCTCATTTTCAGATGCAATGAAAAGAGCATCTGAAGTAGGATTGGGATATAGTACAATCGGATTTCCTTCGTCATGCATTAAAGGATCAAGTACAAATGATGCCCTTAATTCATGATTTTTATATGGGGCATCAAACAAATAGGTGCCATTAAAATCATCTGCTATTTCCACATCATCAATTACACTTACTCCATCAAGCCAAACATTTTCAATCCTGTGGTTTTCGTTGGGAACAATCAGAAACTCTTTCCTTGTGCATGAACTAAAGTTCATAAAACCTGATGGGAAAATTTGTCCATTATCTTCAGCTATGCTTCTAAGAGTATATGTCATACAAACTTCCCCATCAAGGGTAAAATTGCTAAATACTATCCGTTTTTCATCCTGTGCCCAGGCATTATCTGAAATAAACCTCATGCGTACCTTTAGATGGGGGTTGTCATTGGCGGCTTCCACATTGCTGAGATCAAATTCTATTAGTTGGTATTGGTCAGTAAGAGGAAAAGAATAGAGGTTGCGTAACGATTGCCAGCTCACATCTTCCCTGGTTGAGTAATCGATCAGCAAACCCTTTGCGGCACCCTCATCTTTGGCAGCAAAACGCAGAACCGGTTTTTCAATGCCGGTAGTTGGCAAGTCAAGCACCAGTGAACTCACTTTATTGCCATAAGCAAGGGGCTGCTTTATTTGTATTGCCCGCATATCAGATTCATTATAAGGCAAATCATTGTTACCTCCTGGCTGGTAGTTTAATGGTGTGGGATCGTTGCGCCGTTCCATGGAACCCTGCCGCCATAAAGGGTGTCCCGGATAATACGGATATTCCGGGAGGCATGATTCAAAAGTTAAACGTGCTCCGTTAGCAATAGTATAATAGACCGGTATTTCTTCAAGAGGCATATTATTTGAAAGCTGATCATTAAACTGCCAGTAATGTACAAGTAATTCTTCACCAGTAGTTATAAAATGTGCAGTAACGGAAAAGTCAGTTTCGGAATTTATCGTAATTATATTATCGGTACCGGAATAATCTCCTTCCCAATGACTGAATTCATATCCCGGAGCCGGAACAGCTTCTAATGTACCAGGTACATCTTTAAAATAGCTCCCTTTCCAGGGGTAAGGTTCATTATTAATACCAATCTGACCAGGTTTAATTTCAAGAGTATTTATATTTATGGTTCCATGCAACGGATGCGATACATCAACAGTTACGTTGAATAATCCATCCAAATCAAAAAAATCAACCAGATGCTCCTGTTGAAATACTATCCTGTTTTCAAGAAATTCTATTATTCTGCTTACATTATAGTTCCATTCATCGTAACTTTCAGGCTCAGACCAACGGTTAATATGTTCTTCTATTTCGGGTTCAATACTTTTTTTAAACTCTTCTATAACAGATATTGTCCTTTCAGGTAAGAAAGTAGTGTTCATTAAATCAGCAAAACGATTTAAGAAACTAACTGTAAAATCATCATTATCTAAAAGTTTTCTGAGAAAAAGTGTGGCTTTACCTCTTTCGGGATCCGTAGCTCTTTCCAATGAATTATAATCGTACCAACTCCAGAATCCCATGCCCACATCTGTATCAAACATCAACCAGCGCCATCTTCCATCATGGGCAGATATTTCATTTTTTCTAATACTGTCTGTTCTCAATCTCCAGCAAATTGTATTGCTTCCAGGCCAATCATTATTTGCAATAAAAATCTGGGTGATATTATAATCAATAAAATTTTCAATATCTATAATTGTTTTAGCAATGGCATAGTTTTCATTCAATGAAAAATCGTGTTCATCAAAATAATCAAACAATGCATTGATATTTTCCATATCCCCTTCATCAGCACTGTAATAATTGGTAACTATATCCAGGTTATTTTTGTCAACTCCGTGAACACTTTCGAGATAGTGCTTGTCATATCTTTCACGAAAATTAAAAATGCCCCAGTACTCGCCATTAATAAAAAGAATTAGTGGGCGATGAGCCTGTGTATCAAATTTTAAATGTTTTACGATATGCTGTATTGCCGGATCACGGAATAATGCACTTTGCCAATCCTGGCCAGAATTTCGTAGTATCAGTCGTTTAAAAGAATCAAATTTTTCTTCTTTAAAAACCGGAAAATTGATCAATTCATTCCCGTATCTATTACGCGCATATAATCGGAAAGATTTGGCAGGTAGAGTTCTTGATGACCCTCCATGTATTCTAAATCCAATATCCTGGTTGAATCCTAAGTTTCCATTATCTTCGAAAAACTCTATATGACCTGTAAATTCCCAGTCTACACCGGACCTGTTAAAATTTGCACCTATATTCCAATTGGGTTCCGTATCAGGATTATTTAATCTCCATGTGTCAAAATCCACGCCTGCCACATATACTCCATGTTCGTAATCAAATAAATTAGCTTCATTTGTACTTAAAGACAAAACCGGCAATGAGTAATTAATTTTATCCGAGTTTTTAACAAAAAAAGAATGGGTAATCACAGGGCTTGCCAAAAAACCATCTTTAACTGCTCTTGCTCTGACAACAGTTCCCTTTGTAACAGATTGCTCAGGGAAATAACCGGGGTTGAAATGCCATGTTGAAGATATTTGTGTTAGACTATCAGCTTCAGGACTTCTGTTTTTTATACTTATTGATTGATCAAAAATGTGGGATGTAAAACTTGCTGTGAGAAATTCCCCGGGTGTGTCTCCGGGATTTTCAGGATATTGATTTTTATAAACATATGTCGTACCGTCAATATTTCCTACATCAGGCTCTGAACCATCAAGCGTGTAATAAATAACAGCTTCACTATCAGGATGTGTTATTTCAAGCAAAAACTCTTCATCATAAAACCCCCCGGAATGGGAAAAAACAGGTGGTGGAAGTATACCATGAAACCCTTCTGAAGTATTTGAAAGACCTGGTGTAGCCTCATCAAAATAAAACCAGCTTCCTGTACCATCGGGTTTGCGGCCATAGGAAATATCTGTTGGCAGATAAACAGGGTTTACGACATCTACCCAGTTGCCTGTGGGGTGCACAAGTAATAACTCTTCGCCGGAGGAATCAATACTAAAGTTGGTATGTAATACGCCTTCATTACGATCTTTTCCTGATGCCCATACCAGTAAAAAATCACCGGGGCCTATTGCAATATCAGGAAAAACCCAGCGAAAGGGATTTGAAAAATTATCTGATAATCCCCAGCCTTCTAAGTTTACAGGTTCATCACCATAATTATAGAGCTCTATCCAGTCCTCATAATCACCATCTTCATCGCTGATGGTTGTAGCATTGGAAGCCATGAATTCATTGATGGAAACGGTTTGTGCATGCGAAACCAACTGCCACGAAAAAATTATTGCAGCAAAAAAAATAAAACTATACAAATTAAATTTCTGTGATTTCACTCAGGATTCTATTTGGAATGATTAAGCACCATTTCCCCCA
>SLOJ01000201.1 GCA_007132585.1 Bacteroidales bacterium
AATCTTGTAGTGGGAAGTGCAAGTGCGAAATGGGCAATACTTGCACCCGTATTTATTCCTATGTTCATGCTTTTGGGTTATTCTCCTGAATTTACCCAGCTTGCATATAGAGTAGGGGATAGTGTTACCAATGTAATAGCACCCATGATGTCATACTTTGCAATGATTGTTGCCTTCTTTGAAAAGTATGATAAAAAGGCTGGTATAGGAACAATCATTGCTACAATGTTACCTTATACATTTATATTCCTTGGTGCGTGGCTTATTTTGCTTGTCATTTGGATTTTATTGGGGATTCCTATCGGTCCGGGAGCACCCTTATTCTATGAGCTTTAATAACAAAAGTTGATAACTTTTCACCAGGAGCCCGGAGTTTTTTCGGGCTCTTTTTAGATTTATTAGTATATTTGTTTGTTAAGTGGTTTAATTTTGTCGGTCAGTAGTATTTTGTTTCGATGTCTTTTAATTTGATGTATTCTATATTGGTTCCTGTTGATTTTACTCCAAAGTCGGTGTGGGCATTTGCTTTTGCAGCCAATATGGCAAGAAAGAATGATGGTATCGTGCACTTGCTTCATGTGATTGATTCAGTATCCAAACCCGGGAAAAAAGAAATTGATAAAGCAAGACATAAACTATTTGATTTTGCTCAACAATATCAAAATGAATTAAAGGTTTCGGTTATTTCCAATGTTGAAACCGGATCTGTTTTTACCACAATTGGAGAAATGGGTTCCCGGTTGGGTGCAAATATGATTGTTATGGGTACTGTTGGCTTAAAAGGCATACAGCGAGTTACAGGTAGTTTTACTTTGAGAATTATTTTAGGGAGCAAAATTCCTGTACTTCTTCTCCATGAAAATATCGAAGAAGAGAATATAAAAAATATTGTTATACCCTTTGACCTGAGCCTTCCAATGAATTCCATTGTAAATAGCACTATCAGAACCGGGTTGCTAAACCAGAGCAAGATTTATATATATGGTATTCTGCAAGAAAAATCATATTTCTACAAAAGAAAAATACATACTGTCTTACATGAAATAATTAACAAGCTTGAGAATGCCGGGCTTGCATACAGCATCGATTTGGTTCAAAACAAATACCAGGATCTTACTGATGCAATTCTGAAATATGCAAACAGGCTGGGGCCTGCTGCCATTGCTTTTCCTGTTCTTTACGGCATGAGCGAAAATAGCCGGCATATACCTGAACTGGCTTCTGATCTTGTCAGTCATTCCACTCTGCCACTGCTGGGTGTAAACCTTCAAAAAAAATAACAATGGCTTTCGATTATGATCATTAAAAATGTATGTGTGTTTTGTTCCTCAAGCAATCATCTGGATGAAATCTTTTTTCATCAGGCTGAACTATTAGGAAAATTTATAGTTTCAAGGAAATGGGGGTTGGTTTATGGTGGTACAAACATCGGGCTTATGGGGCATATAGCCAATACTGTGTTGGAAAGAAATATTAATGTAATTGGAGTTATTCCAAAACATATTCAGGCAAAAGGCATTGAAAATAAGGATTGCACCGAATTGATTATTACTGATGATTTAAGTACGCGTAAAAATACAATGATCAACCGGTCTGATGTGTTTGTGGCATTACCCGGAGGTTTTGGCACTCTTGAAGAGATCATGGAAGTTATTACCCTTAAACAACTTCAAATACATAGTAAACCTGTTATTTTCTTAAATACGAATAATTTCTATGGTCCGCTTCAGGATTTTTTTGAGAATATATTCAGGAATAGATTTACATCAGACAGGTTCAGAGAATTATATTATATGGCGCCTGACGTAAATGCAATTGAAAAGTATCTGGATAATTATATGAGCCCTGTTTTGAAAAACAAATGGACTGTTTAACCTTTTACTGGCTGATGGCTAAAGCATAAAAAATGCAGAAAAGTTTTATTTAAACTTTCATTATGTGTTTTTTTTATGTATTTTTCCTGCTTAATTGAATTACGGTAAATAGCTTCAGTTTTTACAAAAAATCAGGATATGAAAACCGGCCGAAATAAAATTCTTGTAGCTATTGATTTTGAAGAGCAATCCATTAATGCCCTTGAACATTCCTTTGAGATAGCAAGATTGTTTGATGCAGATTTGTTATTATTATATGTAATTGAAGTTTGCAATGTTTTTGGAAAACTTCGTTCGCCTGAAGAATATCTTAAGAAAGTTATACAGGAAGCAAGAGAAAAATTTGATGAACTTGAACAACTTGCCGGTGTTGTAACATCAAAAGCTTCTGTAAAAACCAATGTCCTTATCGAGAAGGGTAAGCCATACGAGAAAATCATTGAAACTGCTATCGAAAATGATGTTATAATGATAGTAATGGGTAAAAACAGTATTTCTTCAATAAATAAAAGGAATAAATATATCGGCACCAATACCATGAATGTTGTAAGAGAAGCCGAATGTCCCGTAATTACGATTAAGGAGCATACGAAGAATCCGGGTAAATTCGAAAAAATTCTTCTTCCCCTTGATTTTACACGGCAAACCAAAAAGCAGGTGCAAAAAGCCATCGAATTCGGAGGTTATTTTGGAGCTAAAATTTATGTGTTGTCAGTACTTACGAGTGATAATAAAGTATCCAGGCTTTTAAAGCAGGTCCAGATCAATCAGGTAAAAAATGCTATTTTAAAAAATGGCGTAAAATGTCATACTGAGGTTGTTCATGCCCAGGATAAGCTTGTTTCTGATTTGGTAGTTTCTTACAGCAAAAAAATTGATGCGGATTTGATTATAATAATGACTCAACAAAAGAAAAGCTTTGTTAATTTTTACGTTGGCTCAAATGCGCAGGAGATTATATTCAATTCACGCTTGCCGGTATTAAGTATTATTCCTACTGCTGAATTTAAACCTGGTGTTGTTACATCAATGGTAGACCCTCTTGGTTTAATTAAAAAAAGGATTGATGACGACAATTTCATTGAATAGTTTTCCGAAAAAATTTTTAATTCATAAAACCATTCTTTTTCTGGCAGAGGTTTTATTAAAAAAAATTATTTTTGCTCACCCGAAACTATTTTAAAATTAATAGTTTCATTTAATTGTTAATAGAAATACTACGAATTATGAAAACTGCAGAAAGAAATATTATACTTGTTCCTACTGATTTTACCCCTGTTGCAGACTGTGCATTAGATCATGCCATTGAAATTGCAAAGCTGTTTAACCATACAATCAACCTGCTTCATATTATCGGGAAAAAAACCAATGAGCAGCAAAGAGAGAGAATACTCGGGAAGTTGAAAAAAATTTCCGAAACCAATCATGCCCGCACAGGAATAAAAATTGACTATCAAATTGAAGAAGGTAGTATTTTTGAAGAAATAAGCTCTACTGCCAGTAATTTAAATGCGGAGTTTGTTGTTATGGGAATACACGGTAAACAAGGTGTGCAGCATATTATTGGCAGCTATGCTTATAAGGTTATCTGCAGTTCAATGGTTCCTGTCATGGTGGTAAAACGCAAACATCATCATGTAGGCTTCAATAACATTGTAATCCCTGTTGGTTTTAATGCTGATCCTACTCCTAAAATTAACAACGCAATCAAGTTTGCCAAATATTTTGATTCGGTAATACATGTAATAGGTGTGCTTAAAACCAAGAGCAGCGTTTATAAAATCAAGAAGGAATCCATGCTTAAAAATCTTGTTGATTATGTAGAAAAAGCCGGAGTAAAAATTAAAGCTGAGATTATTGTCCGATCTGGTGCCGATTTTGATGATGAAGTACTCAGATATGCCCGTGAAATAGATGCTGACCTTATCATGATTGTCGCTGAAAGAAGTGGTCGCTTTAATCTAGTTATGGGAAGAAATGATGCAGAACAAATCATTGATAAAGCAGATATACCTGTTCTTACCGTTATACCCAACTCAGAATATGATGATGATGAATCCTTGCTGAGTAGTTTCTTTGACCCACTTGGATTGATTGATAAACCCTGATCTTTTTACTCCCCTATTTTTATAAAAGAATAATCTGTTTTGATGATCTCTCTTGAAAACACCCATATTGCTTTTGAAAGTAAATCTACATATGAATTGCGTAAAGCATGGTTGTTGTTTGTTCTTGTTAAAAGCCCAATACTTGTAAAACTAGGTTCTTTTCTGCTAAACATTGCCAATACAATACATTTTCCATTACGATGGGCTTTAAAACCAACAGTTTTCAGGCATTTCTGCGGTGGCGAAACAATTGAAGAATGTGCATCAACCCTTAGAAAGTTTTCAGATTCAGGTATCAAAGCTGTCCTTGATTATGCTGCAGAAGGAGTGCAGAAAGAAGAAGAATTTAACGAAGCCTGTGACAGGATACTGGCCACCATTGAGCTTAGCCGAACCAATCCGGGAATTGGCTTTGCCGTTTTTAAATTCACGGGAATAGCTCGTTTTGCTTTGCTGGAAAAATATGGTGCCAATGAAAAACTAAATGAGACGGAATTTAGTGAACTGGAAAAAATAAAGAAAAGGGCCGACATAATATGCAATGCCGCAAAAAATGCCGGCATACCCGTAATGATTGATGCTGAGGAAACATGGATACAAAATGCTATAGACAGATTGGTGGAAGAACTAATGGAAAAGTATAACAGGGAAAGTCATGTTGTTTATCATACCCTGCAAATGTACCGGGTTGATAAACTTTCTTATCTGAAAGGAATTCATAAAGATGCTCAAATTAAAGGATACTTGCCGGCTTTTAAACTTGTACGGGGCGCATATATGGAGAAGGAGCGGGAAAGGGCAGAAAAATTGAATTATGCTTCTCCAATTCATCCCGATAAGCCGGCAACAGATAAAGCATTTGATGATGCAGTGAAATTTTGTCTTGAAAACATAGGAAATATTGCATTATGCATTGGCACCCACAATGAACTGAGTTCTATCAAAGCTGTTGAATACATGCAAGCTAATAATATGGAATCGGGGCATGAGGATATTCACTTTTCACAATTAATGGGCATGAGTGATCATATCAGTTTTAACCTTGCCAGGGCAGGTTACAATGTAAGCAAATATCTTCCTTATGGACCCATAAGGTTGGTTATGCCATACCTGATCAGGCGAGCTGAAGAAAATACATCTGTCTCCGGGCAAACAGGGCGCGAATTGTTCCTCATAAAAAAAGAGCTTAGGCGAAGAAAGGAAGAAAAAAGAAAAGCTTCCTGATTATTCCGGTATTACTTTGACAGACGTTGTTTTACTGCTTCAAATATCATAATTGCTACTGAAGCCGAAACGTTCAAAGAATCTATCCTTCCCTGCATAGGAATCCTGATCTGCTCATCAGCATGTTTATACCATATTTCTGACAGGCCATAGGCCTCCGTACCAAAAACAAGAGCGATACCCTGTGTTAAATCTTTTTCAAAATAATTTTCTTGCGACTGAACTGAAGCAATACATAGTTTTATTGACTGTTCTGATGTCCATTCTATTAATTGTTCAGCAGTGCAAATGACAATTTGTCGTGTAAAAACACAACCCAGACTTGAACGAATAACATTGGGATTAAAAATATCTGTTTTTGGGTCACACACTATAACTGCATCTGCATCGGCAGCATCAGCAGTACGGAGTATTGCACCCAGATTTCCTGGTTTTTCAACTGATTCAAGTGCTATGATTAGTGGATTTTTCTGTAGCTTAAGTTTATTTAAATCCGTTGCATAAGTTTCAGCAATCATTATAATGCCTTCTGCATTACTTCGGTAGGCCATCTTTTCATAAACCTGGGCTGAAACCCACTTTGTAATGTCAGAATAATTTTCAATTTGTATCGGATACTCATTGTTTTCTTCGAAATAATCATTGCAAATAAATAGATGAGAAGGAACTACTCCTGCCCGCAATGCAAGGGATATTTCACGTATACCTTCAACAATAAAGCGCTTTTTTTTTCTTCTTTCCTGATGTTTTTGCTGAAGTTTTACAACTTCTTTTACAGCAAGATTCTGCAAGCTTGTTATTATGTTTTCAGACATACTGTGAATGTTTGTAAACTAAAAAATTATCATGTTTGGTATCATAAACCGGTTTGACTGAAGAATTTCCTTCCAAAAAAAATGAAAAATGCAAGCAGATAAAACCCTGCAGCAAAAAGCATGACTGTTCTGAATCCGTTCTCTACAGCCACAAGGGTAGCAAATGATGTGGCAATAACCGATAAGCAGCCATTTATACCCCATGCCCATGGTATATGTTTTTCATTGCTTACATTCAGGATTCTTATGCCGGAGGGGAAGGGAATCCCCATAAAAAATGAAGGTACAGAAAGCATAATAAATGCCAAAATAATCTTTACTATTTGGGGAAGATGGATTGTGGAGGTTAATATATTTGTAAAAAAAAGGGCATACAGAATTAAAAGGAAAGCAACAGCAATGGTACCTGCACCTGATGCTTTTATGGGGTTCTTAAGTTTGCCGGAGTACAGACTCCCCGCCCCACTTGCAATCATCATTGTACTTATTACTGCAGATATTGCATACACTGGGTGACCAAAATATAATATGAATCTTTGTATGAAAATTATTTCAGCAAACATATATCCTAAACCCAAAGCTCCAAAATATAATAGGGTGGGTGTGAGACTTCCACGGCTTTTTTTTAGTTTGAAAAGTGGCAAAATTATCAGAATAAAGGCCAGTAAACTGCTTTGAAAAAGTGTAATCCACACTATAAGATAACCCAGTTCAAGAAAAGGCATTGTTTCAGCACCAAAAGTATCTCTCAGCTTAGGTATATTTGAGAATCTCATGAATCTGCTGAAATAAGGCTTATCATCAGTGGCTGGTTCAATATGGAAGTCGTAATCTGATAAAATATTTTGATGATCATTCTTTACTATAGCATCCAGGTAAGTGAATAAACTCTCATCTTCAATCTGGTTAAACAAATTTCTTTCTTTTTCAGAAATATCGGGCAGCAATACCGGGTCGAAAAGCATGTTACGGCAAAAACTCCGAACATTAGTTATTTCATTTGTACTAAGAGGTTTTTTGCTAATAATAAAACTAATAGTTCCCCAGCTCTTTATTGCTGCTAAGTGATCTTTGGTTTGTGTTACACCGTTGTTTTTAAGGGTTTCTACAAGGGTTGATGCAATTTTAAGTGTAGTGCGCGATGGATAATCTATCCAGGTGGTAATTGCTATAACCCCGTTTGCTGATAAATGATCCCACATAAGCTGAAATGCTTCCAGAGTTAATGCATAATCTTCCTGAAGAGCATTGATACCGGTAGAACCCCCAAAGCTTTCAAGCCGGGGTAAGATAATTGCGTCAAAGTTATGGTTACCGGAAGAAAGCAGGAATTGTCGGCTGTCATTGTAAATTATATCAATACCAGGTTGATGAGCCATAAAGTTGTTTTCCTTAGCAAAGCTTGAAATCAGCAGCTCTTTAATACCTTCTACTTCGGTAATTGCAGATATTTTTTTTGCTTCATTTTGCAAGGCATGCGCTGCAGCACTGCCGGTACCTGATTTTAATATCAATACCTTTTCTCTTGGTGCTAAAATGTATGGTAAAGCTTCTGTGGTAAAATCATGGATATTCCTTCGGGTTGTGTCATATTGCGGAATGGTCCCAACAGGCTCCGCATTAATGAAAACATGTTTTTTTACAGGAACCTCACCGCTGAATGTTAGGCTTAAAGCAGGTGCATATCTGAGTGCAGGTGATTGTACAACCTGAATCTTACCATGTACATCGGGCTCTTCATAAATGATTTCAGCATCAGGCAGATTTAAAGTACCCGATAAACCTTTATATTCAGAGAGTGGCAGGCTTCCCGGCTTAAATATTGAAAATGTAACAGTTGCAATAGAAAATAGCAGAATGAAAACCTGGATTCTTTGTTTGTTCTTATTAAAAGCTATAATTGCAGCAGCTATACTTAAAGAAGCTACCAAAGGGAGGGAATGTAATGCAAAAAGATTTGATAAAAGTATTACAACCAGTATACCTCCAATGCCCGATCCAAGTAAATTGGAAAAGTAATACCTTCCGATCTCACCGGGATATTTTATGAATAATATTCCAATAGCAAGAGCTCCAAGAAAGAAAGGCAGAAAATATATGAGGTAACTAGCCGCTAAAACATATAATTGGCTCGTTTCAACAAACATTAAATAAATGTCAAGTTGAAATACAGGGAGTCTTACAAGTTTAAAGGAAACCAGCATAAACATACCTGATGAACTCATTAGTGATGGAACCAGCCATTGAGAAGCACTAATAAGTCTTTTTCTGAAAAGTGCTATAAATGTGCCACTTGCACCAAAACCCAACATTGCAATAGATATGATCATGTAAGCAAAATGATAGCCCTGCATATTGGATATTAGTTGCATCAAAACCAGTTGATATGCAATTATTGCAGCTGAGTGAAGCCCCAAAGCCAGTATAACCGGAGTAAATAAAGATTGTTTTATTTTGCTCATATAGGCATTGGTTAATTACCTGATGTAAAAGGGACAAACCTTACCGGCATTAGGCTTCTCGATGAAATTTCATCCCCGTTTTTTTCTATGAGCATTAATTGTTGCACCCTGAAGGCCGATCCAACGGGAATGATCATTCTACCTCCGTCTTTGAGTTGTTCGATGAGGGGTGGTGGAATATACTCTGCTGCAGCAGTAACAACGATGGCATCAAAAGGAGCATGCTCTTCCCAGCCATAATAACCATCTGCAATTTTAACACTTACGTTATTGTAATTCTTTTCAAGAGTATTTTTTGCCTGCAAACCAAGGGGCTCAACGATTTCAATGGTATAAACATGATCGACAATTTCGGCAAGCACTGCTGCCTGATATCCTGACCCGGTTCCTATTTCCAGCACCCTGAAATCTTTGTGTGGTTTTATGATTTCAGTCATAAAACCAACAATGTAAGGTTGCGATATTGTTTGCCCGTAGCCTATGGGTAAGGGTCGATCGTCATATGCCCATCTTTGTTGATTTTCAGGTATGTATAAATGACGGGGTACTTGCCGCATTGCGCGTAGTGTTGCCGCATCTCTTATTCCGCGATTCCTGATTTGGCTTTCTACCATTTCAGTTCTTTGTCTTCCATAATCCTGCGAAAACACCATTAAGGGTATCGCCAAAAAAAGCAAAGTAAATACCCTGAAACCTTTAAAATTTTTCATAATTTGCCTTATTGATTAGATTATGATTACTCCTGCAAACAAATATAGTAAATAGGGGTTTAACTTTCAAAAAATCAATAAATTTTAAAAGTTAAAAATGTATTGATTTTTGTACGTTGATTCAGAACTTTGTACATTAGTCCTTTGTGTTGATTTGTTTTGTTTCTTTTTATTTATTAAAATTTATA
>SLOJ01000039.1 GCA_007132585.1 Bacteroidales bacterium
ACATCTGACCACGATATGCAAGTTGCTGGTGGGTAATAATTACCTCACCTGTAACCTGGTAAACCAGGTCGCCTATCTCGGCATCATAAAGTGCTGCAATATTATCTAATTCAATTGCTTCAGGAGCTTGTTCAATTACGATATCATCAATAAACCATTGATGAGCATTGGTTCCCTGATAAACAAAAGCAATGTAAACTACCTTACCTGCATAATCACCCAGGTTGACTATCCTTTCGGTATATGTTCCAATTTCGGCAGAAGCCTCATAAACTTCAACAAACTCATCCTGCATAGGATTTCCGCTTCCTGTTGAAATTTTTACTGCACTGAATTCGTAGTCGGTCATAAAATTATTTCTCTGGAAGAATTTCAATAGCAAGCTTTCATCCTCAGGAATTTGGATTTGCGGACTAACAAGCCATGAATTGGCTTCAGATGTTGTAAATGTGTGCCATGCTGCTTTTGCACCTGTATGTGCTGTACTGGTTGAAGCCCAGCCACCTGCTCCAAAGGCATAATGACTCCAGGTTTCAGGAGGAAATGCTTCCCCTTCAAAACCTTCTTCCCATGGAAATTCAGTTACAAGATCTGATGATATTTCTAACAATACTACAGTAATGGTTGCATCTTCAGAAACAGCAACCATACCCTCACGGGTAAAGTACCCTTCTTTTGCAACAGTGAAAGTAAGACTTCCGCCGGGTACTTCTTCAAACAGATAATCTCCGGCTTCGTTGGTCTGTTCACCCAATGTAATTACCGCATCAGCAACAGGGTCATTGTTTTCATCAATCACATCAAAGGTTATATCATAAGTAGCCAGTGACTCAAAATCAGATAAAAAGCGTGCACTATGGTAATCACCATCAGAACGTGAGTTGGGCAATCCGGTAATATTAAATGGCCCTCCTGGTATGGGAGTTCCGATGTAATCTTCGTCAAAGAATGTAGTTCTGAATTTTGCTGTTATCTCTCCATCAGTAATATCATATACCTGTCCGTTGCCAAAATTACCTGTTGGGTTTACAAAGCTTATATTCAACACCTTAACTAATCTTGACTGATAATTCATAAAATTATCAACAAACTCTGTAAGACTGATTTCTACGGGTATTACTTCATTGTCCTCTGATGTTGCATCACCAGGATCTTCAACCGGTACAAACTGACGCATATTGCCAAAAATACTTATGGTACCGGTGAGACCAGTAATACCATCATAAAGATTGTATTCCGTCAGAATAATACCAGGATCAAAGTTACCTGTTGTACGGTCGTCGATTAATATAGCACCGTGATCATCCTGAATGTACTTTTGGTTTCTGAAATCCTGTTGGTAAGTAAGTACCACTTCTCCTATTACTTCATAAACAGTATCATTGTCAACAAAATCCATTTCCAGAAGTTCGCCAAGGTTTTGTACCTGCACAACATCATTGTTTTCCTTAGATGTTTGTGAAAAAACAGCGCTGTTTATTGCACCTGCAAATATGATAAGTAAAATGCTTAATAAAGTAAATCTTTTCATAATTTTTTCTTTTTGGTTAATAAAAATATTTGTTGATTACTACAGCGTTTAGAATTATTTAATCAATTAATAACAAATTTAGGAAAAACTTCGACCGCTTGAAAATTTATTCTTTAAAGTTTTATTAAATCTTTTCGCATATAAACTTATAAGTCTAATTCTTGCGTTATTGCAGTAAATCTAATTTTGTAACTTTGTTATCCAACATTATATCATGTATATTTTATCCTTGTCATTACTGAATTTTAAGAATTACCCCGAAGCCAAACTTGACTTCCTGCCCAGGATCAATTGTTTTGCAGGTAATAATGGAACAGGGAAAACCAATTTACTCGATGCCATATATTACCTCTCATTTTGTAAAAGCTTCAGTAACCCTGCAGATATTCAGAATATTCTTTTTGATGAAGATTTTTTTGTGATACAGGGCCAGTACAAGGTAAATGGCAGCAAAGATGAACTTTATTGCGGTGTTAAGCGTGGACATAAAAAGGTGTTTAAAAGGAATAAAAAGGAATATGAAAGACTGGCTGATCATATTGGCACTTATCCTCTGGTTCTGATATATCCGGGAGATGTGAATCTCATAAATGGAGGCAGCGATGAAAGACGAAAGTTTGTTGATGGTGTAATTTCGCAGTATAATAAAGAATATCTGCAAAGACTACTGGATTACAATAAGGCATTGGCGCAGCGAAATACATTGCTTAAAATTTTTGCAGAAAAAAGATATTATGATGAAGCCAGTCTTGAAATATGGGATGAACAGCTCAAAATTAACGGAGCTTACATTTTTGAAGAGAGAACCAGCTTTTTCAAGCGGTTTAAACCGGTTTTTCAGGAAAATCATGATAAGCTTACAGGTAAGGTTGAAAGTATTGATATAGAATACGAATCGCAGCTTGTTGATGCAAACCTGGGGCAATTGTTGCTGGAAGCAAGAAAAAAAGACAGGATTGTCCAGCATACAACCATGGGTATACATAAAGATAATCTGGCCTTTTTGCTAAACGGCCAGGCCTTGAAAAAATTTGGCAGTCAGGGTCAGCAAAAATCCTATGTAATTGCCCTTAAACTGGCACAGTTTCAGTTTACCAAACAAATAAAAGGTTACAATCCTATTTTATTATTTGATGATATTTTTGATAAACTCGATCCCCGTCGTGTGGAGTTACTGATTCAAATGGTCAGTAAAAATGATTTCGGACAGGTATTTATTACTGATACACATACTGAAAGGCTCGAAGGAATTATTGAAAAGCTGAAAATAAATTCACGTATTTTTGATATTCACAGTGGAGAAATTAAAAATGTCAGAGATTTTGGTTAACTAAAAATTCTCAAAAGAAAAGATTCTGAACATTTCCGCTGAATTTATCAACTCATTTCTCAAATCACAATATGCGCAAAACCAACGAACAAAGTATTGGCGAAGTAATAAAACAATGGCTTAAGCAATCCAACATGGATGAAAAGATCACCGAAGTGCGCATCAATGCTTCCTGGGAAAAAATTATGGGTAGCGATATTCACAAGCTCACAGAAAGAATTGTATACAGAAAAAGAGTCCTTACGGTGTACCTTCGTTCAGCCCCTCTGCGCGAAGAACTATACATGGCACGGACAAAAATTGCTGATATGATCAATAAAGAAGTTGGAGTAAAAGTTATTGATGAATTGGTTTTCAGATGATTTCGAGCTCAAGACGACTTTTTCTTATTTTATTTATCCTGCACAAAACTGTTTTCCTTTCTTTTAACTGTTCAACCTGTCCCGGCTCTATAAATACTTTAATTTCTTCACTGTGAGGGTCGTCAAGAACAAGAACATTTTGCAGCGAACCATCAGAGAAATTTAGTTTTTGCAGTTCAAGTATTTTAAACTCGTAAACTTCTCCCTCTTTGTACCATGGATTTTCTGGTTCAAGAAAAAAGTAACCATCGCTGGTAAATTTATCTACCCTGCATACAATCTCTAACCCCTTTTTAAGTCCGTAATGGGTGTAATACTTCTTTTTCAGAAGGTGCTTATTTCCTTGTTGATCTTTTAATACGTAATACGCAAGTTTGTCCTGGGGATTTATTCGTTCACCAATTATTGTAAAAGAATATCTTTTACCGGTAGCCAAACCTTCATGCAAAGGTTTATCACTTTCAAGACCAAGAAAAAGCTTTCCTTTTTTAATCCTTTCAACCCTGCATCTGATCTTTCCTGATGTATGATCAATCACTTGCTCTGAATATACCTTTACAGTCCATTGCTGATCAAATACATCCTTTATCAGGAGGAAATATTCCTGTTCATCCAATATATTAATCCTGACACCTTTATCAGAAACCTTAAAATCATATACTTCCCCTTCTTTGTAAAAAGGATGCATCGGCTCAAGGTACATCCTGCCGTTACAATTGATCTTATCAACCCTGCAGGTGATAGTTTGACCAGGCTTAAAACCGTAATGAGTGTAGAAGTTGGCCGGCATAAGAATTTTATAACCCAGTGGGTCTTGCATTACATAATAGGACTCTCTTCCCATTTCCATCTTTTTAATGATACTGAAAGGATAATACTCTCCTTCAGTCAGTCTGGAATTGGATACTGTAAGATTTCTGATGCGCATTTAATTAGACTAATAAAAGACCTATGTAAAATTTACCGACACAATTTTTAATTTTTTACGGAGGTTTTATTTCAGATTGATTTCTGTTGAAGGTAAAATTTTCCCGCCTTTTGTCCTGATAGAGTCTTTCATTTTTTCCCAGCCTTCCATATCTATAGGCCTTGTGCAGTCTTCAAGCACTATTGTTTCAAAACCAAGTTCAATGGCATCGAGAGCAGTAA
Source organism: Bacteroidales bacterium (assembly GCA_007132585.1). Lineage (GTDB taxonomy): Bacteria > Bacteroidota > Bacteroidia > Bacteroidales > UBA7960 > SKVR01. Next base: position 4,373 of record SLOJ01000039.1, read on the forward strand.
ATCCCACGCAGAAATCAGCTGCCAGGCCGCCTATAAAAACCCGGCTTACTCCACGACCTTTGAGATAATCACCAAGTCCGGTAGCTTTCTTTTTACCGTTATCAAAAAAGCCGCTATATGAATCAATTTTGGGGTCTGTTCCCTTACGAATGATGGCTTCAGCTTTGTGTAAATTCAATTCTGATGAGAATTCAGCGCCTTTCCTTCCCTGTATGCAATGGTCGGGCCAGAGTATCTGATCTAAACCCCCAAGTTTTGTTTCTTCGAAAGGTTTTTTGTTTTTATGATTGGAAGCAAAACTACCATGATCCTTCGGATGCCAGTCTTGAGTTGCAACCACAAGGTCAAATTTATTTTGCAGCGAGTTCAGAACAGGTATAATCTTATCACCATTTTCAACCCCAAGGGCACCTCCTGGTAAAAAATCGTATTGTATGTCTACTAAAATTAAAGTGTTCATGATATATCTCCTGTGTTATATTCGTAATATGATTATTTTAACTGTATTGTTTTAATAACTTATCACGTAAACCCATGACTTTCTCACTTATACCAACTTTATATATATGCGGAAAATCAAACCTTTGATGTTCCTGAGGAAGCAGATTAAGACGAGTTTTCAAGCGTTCATATATTTTCTGAATCCTTTCATGAGATTGTGTTCTGTTGCCATCTTTCATTGCTGTATGCAAAATCTCTTCACATTTGAAACCTTCAAGATTAAGTGATTTGTGTTTCTCAAATGGATGGATCATCCTTTTTGCATCGAGTTCATCTGCCATTACTACTGCATCAGCGTAAAACAAACCATCTCTGTCAAAATACCTTAATATTTTTTTCTTTCCTGGCAAAGTGGTTTTTTGCAGATTATCGGATATTTTCAGTACATTTCTTTCATTAACATGTGCCAGTTTATAAACTCCGTCAAGTGCAGCTTCCGGTTTACCCGTTATCAGGCTCGTACCAACACCAAAAATATCAATGGGGGCTTTTTGTTCTAATAAACTTTTAATTACATATTCGTCAAGTTGATTAGAAACGACAATTTTTACGTCAGAAAATCCATCATAATCAAGTATTTCTCTTGCCTTTTTTGATAAATAGGCAAGGTCGCCACTATCAAGCCGAATACCTTTTAATTTATATCCGTCATCTTTCATTTCCTTTGCAACACTAATGGCATTGGGTATTCCCTTGAAAAGAGTATTATATGTATCAACAAGAAAAGTACAGTCATCAGGAAATGCTTTACTATAAGCCCGAAAAGCTGAAATTTCATCGCCAAAGCTTTCAATAAAACTATGTGCCATGGTACCGGCAAAAGGTATCCTGTATTTCTTGGCGGCAAGCACATTTGATGTATTGTTAAAACCACCTATAACAGCTGCCCTTGACGCCTGCATTGCACCAAATGATTGTGCTCTGCGAAGCCCAAAATCGCTAAGTTTGCGGTTTCCTGCTGCAAATCTCATCCTGCTTGCTTTGGTGGCAATCAGTGATTGAAAATTTATAACATTTAGCAGCAAGGTTTCAATAAGTTGTGTTTCGATAAGAGTTCCTTCCACTCTCAAAACCGGTTCAAAAGGAAATACAACATCACCTTCTCTTGCTGATATAATATTACCTCTGAAACGAAAATCTTTAAGGTACTCCAGGAATTTCTTGTCAAAACCTGAATCTGAGAGAAAATTAAGGTCATCATCAGAAAATTTAAGGTTTTCTGTCAGATCCAGAAAGTCGTCCAATCCGGCAAAGACAACGTAACCGCCGTTGAAAGGGATTTTCCGGAAGAAATAATCGAAAGATGCATGTTGGTTATGCATCTCTGTTTTGTAGTAAGCCTGAGCCATTGTAAGTTGATACAGGTCGGTGTACAATGGAGAAACTTCTTGAAAGATGTGCATTAGGTATGTTTTGAAATAAAACTTTTAAAGATTTTTAAGGGCTTTAATATGTTCCTTATAGTCTCTGTCAGTCCAGATAACCATTCTTATTGTTTTAACACTTTTAAGGCCCGGCATTTGTTCATAAATTGCCTGGAGTGAAACAGGTGCTGCTTCTTCAACGGGATATCCGAATACTCCTGTTGAAATCGCAGGAAAAGCAATGCTTTCAATTTTGAATTCTTCACAAAGTTTCAGGGCATTGATATAACATTTGGCCAGGAGTTTATCATGTGGTATATCACGATCATAAACCGGCCCGAGTAAATGCACCACATATTTATTGGGCAGGTTGTAAGCTTTTGTAATGACGGCTTCTCCGGGTTTTATGGGCCCTTTCTTCATGGCTTCCTTTTCCAGTTCGGGTCCGGCTGCTTTGTGTATGGCACCTGCCACACCACCTCCGATTCTAAGAAAGGCATTTGCAGCATTGGCAATTGCTTCCATGTCGGTTTGGTGAACAATATCACCCTGAACTACCTCAAGGGTAGCATTTCCGCGCAATAGTTGTTCTTTTTTAATCATGATTGAAAAATATTTAAAATGAAGTTACAGGTTAAATCAATTCTAGGCCGATTTCCTATGCTTTTATAACAAATATTTGTGAAGTCTCATATTTGACAACTTTTACGGATTCACCTTTATCGATGAATCCGGTAAGAGCTGTTGCATCATAAATGTCATCCTCTATTTCAACTTTTCCGCTGGGGCGGAGTATGGTATATGCAGTTCCGGTTTTCCCCATCAGGTCTCTCATTTTTATGTTAATTGAAGAATAACCCTGGGTAGTATCCTGAATGGTGTTAAGGGCCAGTGTTGAACCCAGTCTGCCTTTTGATGTAAGTACCCTTGCTCCCAAATACATACTGGATGAGAGTGACAGGAAAAAAGCTATAATAACAATAAGAAAAGCACGACCTACTTCTGATAAAGGTACACCTGTAAAATCGGGCCCCTGGTTACCTACCATAGCAAAGGCAAGGCCTGAAATGATAAATACAATTCCCAGTATACCTGCCACACCAAACCCCGGTATAGCAAATATTTCTACGGCAAGCAGAACCAGACCAATGACAAAAAGAATAATTTCCCAGTGAGTGGCAAGCCCTTCAAGGTAAAGCGGAGCAAAATAAAACAAAGCAGCTGTAAATGCGGCAAGAATTGGAAATCCAACTCCTGGTGTCTGAAGTTCAAAATATATACCTCCCAGTATTACCATAATCAAAATACCACTTACCAAAGGATGTATAAGAAAATTAATAATTTTATCAATGGGTGTGAGTTGTTGTTCAACAATGGTGTAGTTTTCAATTCCGGCCAGCTCAATGACTTCAGGTATATTTTCTGCCATACCTTCAGCAAATCCCCATCGCATAGCTTCAGATGCGGTGAATGTTAGTACCTTACCGGCTTCAATTACACCTTCAATTTCAATGGAAGGATCTACCATAGCCTGGGCAATATCCTGATCTCTGCCTTTGGCTTCAGCAGTAGAACGCATCATAGAACGCATATAGGACTGAAATTTATCGGGTACTACTTCACCTGTTTGGTCAACTACAGTAGCAGCACCAATATTGGCACCCGGTCGCATATAAATTCTGTCGGTGGCAATAGATATCAATGCCCCGGCAGATGCGGCATTGTTATCAATAAAAACCATCACAGGAATTTGGGATTGCAATATTCTTGTGCGTATTGAATCAGCCTTTTCAACCTCTCCCCCATACGTATTCATATGGATAAAGACAATATCTGCACCCAACGTATCAGCGGCTTCAAAAGCACGTTGGGTACGCCGCAACGCAGGAGCAGCAATGTTTTCCTTTATATCAAACTTATAGATCAGGAATTCCTTGCCGGGATTCTCTTCAATCAACCTGCCTATACGATCTTCGCGCTCTGCAGCGTTCGAAAATACTGTTAAAAATAGTGCAAGAATTAAAATAACATATTTTTTCATCAGCTTAAATATTAAAAACCTTTTAAAACAAAATAAGTAATATCCTGAAACACTTTGAAATTGTTTCAAACTTTACTGAAAACAACAACCATGTCGGGCGTTTGTTGCGTATATCCCATTAAACAATATCTATCTGACAGAACAATATTTAACATGATACGAATTTATAAATAAAAAGCCACTCAGGCATATTTTATTTATGTTGCATGAGTGGCTTAAAAAGCTCTTATCTTATCAAAAAAAGTGAGCCTGATATCGCACCGCTACGACCGCCTACCCTTGCTACCTTCCGGTCCTGGGGGAGTTCAGCAGGAGCTGGTCGTACCAGACTCACGGGTGCAAAATTATAAAAAATTCTTGAGTCAGCAAGCCTGCAGGTTAAATTTTATATGGTAATAAATTTTAAAAAACTATTTAACAATAATTGAGTAAAAAATAAATATCAGTTATATTTGTTCAGTGCAAATCCTGTTTAATTGTTAACTTAAATCATAATCCCATGGAAAACACAATTGAGAGTCAAAAGGATGGAATGTTTAAACCCGCTTTGAATTATGCATTGATCATATCCGTTGTGCTGATCATTATAAGCCTTATTTTTTATCTGGCAGGAAGCCCAACCAGTGATGCTATAGGGTATATTGGGTATGTTGTAGTTATTGCAGGGTTAGCCTATGCGGCAATAATGTATCGAAATGAAGTTTTAGGTGGCTATATTACATATGGTAAAAGCCTTGGTTTTATTGTAGTTACCGGATTGATTACCGGAGTTATTCTTGGTGTTTACAACTTTGTTTTCTTGTCTTTTATTGCACCGGAAGTACTTGAAATAATGAAAGAAGAAATCACTGAAAGAGCCTATGAAACAGCTTATCAGTTCAATCCTAATATTTCTGATGCTGAATTAGACAACATAGTAGATTTGCAGTTACGTTTCCAGAACCCCACACTCTTAGCTGTTTTTACCATAATTGGTTATACATTTCAGGCA
>SLOJ01000192.1 GCA_007132585.1 Bacteroidales bacterium
GATTGAAAACAGTGCATTCCAGCGGGGAGAAAAAATTTCTTACCGTGTTTTTTACGATAGTTATGTAACCGGAAATGTAAACGCCGGTTTTGCTTCGCTAGAAATAAGGCCCGAAAATGAAGTTATTGCGGGGCGCAACACCATGAATGTTGTAGGAATAGGCCGCACACGCGGAGCATTTAATTTTTTCTTCAGGGTGGTAAACCGCTATGAAACCTATCTGGATGAAGAAGCTATTGTCCCTTTGCTTTTTATCAGACGTATAAATGAGGGGGGCTATAAAAAAAGTCAGGATGTGGTGTTTAACCAGTTTGAAAATATTGCCGTAAGCAATACCGCAACAGTACCGGTTATACCCAATGTACAGGATATTATTTCAGCGTTTTATTACCTGCGCACTTATGATTATGATGATGCTGAAGTTGGAGATATTTATGATGTAAGTTTCTTTCTCGATGATACTGTTTATGTTTCGCGCGTAGTTTTTGACGGAAGAGAAGAAGTAAATACACGGATAGGAACTTTCCGAACACTTCGGTTTAAGCCACAGGTTCTTGCCGGAGATGTATTTAGCCAACCCTATCCTATGACCCTCTGGATATCAGATGATAAAAATAAAATTCCGGTAATGATACAATCTGGCATAATCGTTGGCAGCATAAAAATGGAGCTGGTTGATTTCTCAGGACTGAAAAACCCAATGAATTCAAAAATTCGATGAGCTTTACAAGAATGTAAAATACTAACAAGTATAACACTTAAAATGACAACCCAAAAAGCCACTACTTTTAACCCTAAAACAATTGCCTTATGTCTAAACTGATACTAATTCCCGTAATGGTTCTTATAGCAGGTTTTTTATTTACCGCTTGCGAACCCACTGAATTTGATTCGCGAAGAAACTTCCGCGGTACCTGGGAAGTTGAAGAATACAGTTACCGGCTTCCTCTGCCTTCCTATTATCAGTCAAGAATAATCCTTGACGAATTTAATGAGGAAAACATCTTTATTGAAAACTTTTACGATGCCGGGATTGAAATTTCTGCCATGGTAATTGGTTCAAAAGTGTTTATACCTTATCAGCAGATTGGTATATTTGAAATTCTTGACGGTTACGGTGGGTACAGTGAGAATATGATAAGCATGAGCTACGTAGTGCGGGTTAATATTTCCGAACAACAGGTGATTACAGATACATTGGAAGCATACTATACCAAAAGATATTGATAATACTGTATTGTTTTTTTATTTCTAATGAATCAGGAAAAATTATTAGGTTTGCCAGTGCAATTTTATATTAAACATATCAGAAAAAATTACATTTATGTTAAAAGCTAATATTCATACTGAAAAAGGGATAATGAAGGTTCAGTTTTACGAAAAGGATGCCCCGGGTACCGTAAAGAATTTTGTTGATCTTGCCCGTAAGGGTTTTTACGACGGACTAAACTTCCATCGTGTTATTCCCGAGTTTGTAATCCAGGGAGGTTGTCCTTACGGCACTGGTTCAGGTGGCCCTGGATATACCATCCCCTGCGAACTTGACGGCGATAATCAATATCATGATCGTGGTGTACTTTCCATGGCTCATGCGGGTCGTGATACCGGAGGTTCACAATTTTTCATCTGTCACAGCCGTGAGAACACTCAGCACCTTGACAGAAAGCACACCTGTTTTGGAAAAGTTTATGAAGGTCTGGATGTAATAGATGATATTCGCCAGGGCGACAAAATTGAGAAAATTGTAATTGAAGAAGAAAAATAAGACTTTTATGCATCAGATCAGATTTCCCCTGAACGGTGATTTTATTGAGCTATATAAACTACTTAAGTTTTTACAGTTGGCCGAAAGTGGAGGTGCGGCGAAGTTGATGGTGGATGAAGGACTGATAAAACTAAACGGTGAAACAGAATACCGCAAGAGGGCAAAAGTAAAACCAGGAGATGTGGTAGAAGCTGAAGGTTATCGGATAGTGGTTGAGCCCTGAAACCCTGAAATTATCATTGATTTATAAAAAAAGGCCCCGCCTAAAAACGGGGCCTTGACTATATATAGGGGAATTGTTTTTTACATCATTCCACCCATTCCGCCCATACCAGGGTTCATAGGAGGCATGTCGGGTTTATCTTCTTTAATTTCGGCAAGTACACACTCAGTAGTGAGCAGCATACCGGCAATCGAGGCAGCATTTTCAAGGGCTATACGTGTTACTTTGGTGGGGTCGATTACGCCACTTTCGTAAAGATTTTCGTAGGTTTCTGTGCGGGCATTGAATCCATAGTCTTCCTTGCCTTCTTTAACTTTTTGCACTACAATTGAACCTTCAACACCGGCGTTTTCAACAATCATACGCAGGGGCTCTTCCAGTGCTCTGCGAAGGATGGAAACACCTGTTGTTTCGTCAGCATTATCACCTTCAAAACCGTTAAGAGCTTCCAGAGACCTTATGTAGGCAATTCCACCACCGGGAACGATTCCTTCTTCAACAGCAGCACGGGTAGCATGCAATGCATCGTCGAAACGGTCTTTCTTTTCTTTCATTTCCACTTCACTGGCAGCACCAACGTAAAGAACAGCCACACCGCCGGCCAGTTTAGCCAGACGTTCCTGCAGTTTTTCTTTGTCATAATCGCTGGTAGTGTTTTCTATCTGCGATTTAATCTGATTAACGCGTGCCTTGATCATATCGGGCTCACCTTTACCACTTACTATGGTAGTATTATCCTTGTCGATAGTAATCTTTTCAGCTCTACCAAGTTGTGAGAGGTCTGCTTGTTCCAGTTTGTAGCCCTGCTCTTCGCTGATTACAGTACCACCGGTAAGAATGGCAATATCTTCAAGCATAGCTTTTCTGCGGTCACCAAATCCAGGAGCTTTTACTGCTGCAATTTTAAGTGAACCGCGTAATTTGTTAACAACCAGAGTAGCAAGAGCTTCACCATCAACATCTTCTGATATGATAAGCAAAGGTTTTCCGGTTTGAACAACTTTTTCGAGAACGGGCAGGAAGTCCTTCATGGTGCTGATCTTCTTATCGTGGATCAGGATGTAAGGATCTTCAAATACAGTTTCCATCTTTTCAGTATCGGTAACAAAATAGGGAGAAATGTAACCACGGTCAAACTGCATACCTTCTACCACTTTTACTTCGGTTTCAGTACCTTTGGCTTCTTCAATGGTAATTACACCCTCTTTTTTTACTTTGCCCATTGCTTCAGCAATAAGTTTACCTATATTGTTATCGTTATTCGCTGAAATGGTTGCTACCTGTTCAATTTTGTCAATGCTGTCGCCAACTTCCTTAGACTGTTTTTGAAGATCTTTAACAACCTTTTCAACAGCTTTGTCAATTCCACGTTTCAGATCCATAGGGTTTGCACCTGCAGTTACGTTTTTTAAACCACTGGTAACAATTGCCTGTGCCAGAACGGTAGCGGTAGTGGTACCATCACCTGCTAAATCAGCAGTTTTACTGGCAACCTCTTTTACCATTTGTGCACCCATATTTTCAATTGCATCTTCCAGTTCAATTTCTTTGGCAACAGTAACACCATCTTTTGTAATGGTGGGGGCACCAAATTTTCTGTCAATAACAACATTACGACCTTTCGGCCCCAGGGTTATTTTAACTGCATCCGACAGTTTGTCTACACCAATTTTCAGGGCGTTTCTTGCTTCAAGATTAAAAATTATATCTTTTGCCATAACTTTAAATTTTTATTTGTTTTTTAGGTTCCTTTTATAAATTAAACATCCAAATTAACTGATAACAGCATAAATATCTGATTCACGCATAATCAGGTAATCATTACCATCTACAGAAATTTCTGTTCCTGCATATTTTCCGTAAAGTACTTTATCGCCGGTCTTTACAGTTATGGGTTCATCTTTTGTACCGCTGCCAACGGCTATTACAGTACCTTTCATAGGTTTTTCTTTTGCTGTTTCGGGGATGATAATACCACCGGCTGTTTTTTCCTCTGCAGCAGCAGGTTCAACCAATACTCTATCTGCTAAAGGCTTGATGTTTATATTCGCCATCTTTTCAACTTTTAGTTTGTTAAACAATAAAATTATTTCATTTTAAAAATGTGCTTCAATTATGCACGCCCAATCGTTGTGTCATTTTTTGTGCCAAATGCTTTTTTTACGGTTTAATTGGACAATTTTGCACCATACAAGGCAGGAAATAAAAAAAAGTGTCAGTTCAAATGACAAACTGACACTTTTTATTACTATAATAATGAAGTACTATTCCAGTATAATTTCTTCTTGTCCTGCAGGTGGAGCTTCCTCTACTGGCTGTTGTTCCACCGGTGAAGTTTGTAATCCGGGGCTGGTCATAGGAATTCTGTCTCTGATCTCGCTTTGCGGAACTTCAGCAACCTGACCGCGAGGAATTACGTAAGTTGATGTAAGTGTTAATACAAGTAACACAATGGCGAGTGTCCATGTTGCTTTTTCCAGAAAATCAGTAGTTTTTCTTACACCCATGATTTGATTATTGGAAGCAAAATTTGATGCCAGTCCGCCACCCTTGGAGTTCTGAACCAGGACGATTAGTATTAATAAAACACAAGTTATCAACACCAAAACCGATATTAAAACATATAAGCCCATTATTTTTTCTTTTTAAGGAGTTTGTTCGTTTTTTATTTCCAGTATTTTTTTTGCAAAGTAACTGCTTTTTTCGGGAAATTTCAAGCATAATTTTTCATAAACATCCAGTGCTTCAGTTTTTTTACCTTGTTTAAGGTACACCTTTGCCAGTGTTTCTGTGGCTATCTGTGGGTCCTCTCGGGTGCTATCAGCAGAAAGATCATCTTGTTCCTCCGGAAGCTCTTTGCTTACCTGTATACGTGGCTCTTCTTTTAAAAACTTATCAATCAAAAAGTTAATATCAGGTTTTTTACCCTGTTTTCCATAAATGGAATCAGGAATTCTCGATTTTTTTTCAGCTTGCTCTACAACACGCATCTTTTTATCGGCCTGCAGTTTTTCTTCAGAACGTATTTCTTCGGTTTCCGGCTCCTTTTGCCTGAGAGTCTCAGCCGGCATTTCTTCAGGTGGAAAATGAGATGATTTCTCGTCTTTTGTTACCTTTTCCTTTAAGTTTTCCGGGGTTCTTTTCCCTTCTTCCGGCAGGGGTTTTTTTTCAGATTTTTTTTCTTTGGATTTTATCTCAAACAGGCGTTGCTTTACAATTTCAAGCAAAGATGGTTTATCTTTTTTTTCTACAGTTTTTGTCGGTGTGCCGCCATTTTTTGTAATACCTTGATGGATCTCGGTTGGTATTTTCAAAGGCTGCAAAGTATCGGCACTTTTTTGTTCAGACTGTATGTTTCGGCTTTCTGCAGGTTTTGGTGATAAATGCATTTGGCTTTCAGGTGCAACTGGCTTATCCCGATCTGAAATATATCTTTGGAATTTCCTGCGGTTTACTGCGTAGGCAGAAGCCCTGTTAACCTGTTTTTCAAAGTCAGTTTTATTAATTCCCTGAAGGTTTTTGGCCAGTAAGAGTTGTAAACTTTGGCAATAGGGATAGGTTTCTGAAGCTTTTCTCAGAAAAGGAAGGGTTCCCTTGTCAAATTCATAAGGGTTTTCAATGAGATCCAGAAATTTTTGCTGATTTTGCATATACCGAAATTTTACCAGTTAACCACCGCACGGTTAAAAATGTCATCAACCAGGGCTTCAACTATAATTTCTATGGCTTCATTTTCAACTTCTGCAAGGCTTCTTTGACTCTCGTAATCATAATACCGTGAAAAATTTTGTTCAAAATCATTCTCAGGTTGATATTCATTTAAAAAAGTAACACTAACGGTTACGGTCAGCCTGTTTTGTGCTGCCCTGTCATCGGCACCAATAGCCTGGGGTCGGACGTTGTACCCTGTAATACTTCCTTCAAAATGCAGATCGCCAACGCCATTTGTAAGTCGCAGGTTCGTCTGATTGGAAAATTTGTCTTTCAAAGCATCAGTAAAAACCTGACTCAGAGTAGGTTGAACAAGGGGTGCATTGTTCGGGAAATATTCAATAGAATAGGTGGTGGCCTGTGGGGGTATAGATGCTCCGGTAAAGGAATACACACCACATCCATACATGGCGGAAACCAATGAAACAATAATTATTATTTGAAATATTCGATACATTTTACCTTGATTTTAATATTGTACGTAAAAAAGGATTAAAAGTTTTCCGATACTTTTCTGATTCAGATAATAAAAATCAGGCATTTATGTCGTATTCTTTGATTTTTCTGTAAAGCGTACGTTCGCTTATTCCCAGTTCTTCTGCAGCTTTTTTTCTTCTTCCATTGTGCTTCTGCAAAGCGCGAATAATAAGGTCTTTTTCTTTTTTTTGAATACTCAGACTTTCTTCAATGTAATCTGTAGTATCTTCTTCATAACTGTCGATGATCTGATGATGTTCATCCCTTTCTCTTTCGAGCCCCTGATCCTTCGGGCTTATTAGAGGGTGTTCGGCTACATCTTTATAAAGGTTTTTCATCAGATGCGGATTTTCTTCATGAAAATCACCACTTACCTGTCCGTGTTGCATCAATTCCATAACAATTTTTTTCAAATCGGTCATGTCTTTACGCATATCAAATAGCAGGCGGTAAAGGATATCCCTTTCACTTAAGTCAGGTTCATTCTTTTTGATATCACTAACCAGCACGGGTAAATTAGATTCTTTGCTACTTGGCAGATACTTATATATAACGTCAGGTGTAATGATCCTGTTGTTTTCAATTACGGAAATCTGCTCAGCCATATTTTTTAACTGTCTGATATTCCCCGGCCAGCGGTAGTTCATCAAAACTTTTTCGGCTTCGGGAGTAAGCTGAAGAGGAGGCATACGGTATCTCTCAGCAAAATCAGCAGAAAACTTCTTAAAAAGCATAATTATATCATCATGCCTGTCGCGCAATGGGGGTACATAAATGGGAACAGTATTTAACCTGTAATACAGGTCTTCGCGAAATTTTCCTGATGCAGTGGCTTCCTGCAAATTAATATTTGTTGCAGCTACTACTCTCACATTTGTTTTAAGAACCTTGGATGAGCCCACTTTAATAAATTCTCCACTTTCAAGAACCCTGAGTAATCTCACCTGGGTAAGCAATGGCAGTTCAGCAACTTCGTCAAGAAAAATTGTACCGTTATTTACTACTTCAAAGTACCCTCTGCGTGCTTCATGTGCTCCGGTAAAAGAACCTTTTTCGTGTCCGAACAATTCAGAGTCAATTGTTCCTTCAGGAATGGCTCCGCAGTTAACGGCGATGAAAGGGCCATGTTTACGTGGGCTGATGTGGTGTATGATTTTTGGGAAAGCTTCTTTACCCACACCACTTTCGCCACTTATAAGCACGCTGATGTCAGTTGGTGCAACCTGCATTGCCACATCTATTGCTCTGTCAAGGGCAGGTGCATGCCCAATAATTCCAAATCTTTGTTTAATGCTCTGAATATCCATTCTGATTGCTGTACTTTTTATGCCAATATGGCATACAAAGTTAACTGATTATTTTGAGAATCTTTTTCATGGTTCCGTTAATTTTTGAAAAAGGAGGGTACTTTGCAGAAAGGTCAGGATAAAAACGTTTTCTCATTACACTTTTCGCATGTGAGAATGTATAAAATGAATATTTACCATGATAGTTACCCATTCCACTGTCGCCTACGCCACCAAAAGGTAAATGCACTGATGTAATGTGGCTTAAAGGTTCATTTACCGAAACTCCTCCGGAGGATGTTTCTTGTATAATTTTTTTAATAAATGTTTTATTGTCAGAAAACACATAAAGCGCGAGAGGCTTAGGTCTTCTGTTAATTTGTTGTATAAGGTCGTTTTCATCGTTCCATTCCAGAACAGGTAGTATGGGCCCGAATATTTCTTCCTGCATAACAGCATCATCCCAGCTTGCATTATTCAGAATGGTTGGAGCTATGAAATTTTTTTCACGGTTTGTCTGGCCTCCAAAAGCTATATCTGCATTATCAAGCAACTTAGTTAATCTGTCAAAATGTCTTTTGTTTATAATCCTCCCGTAATCAGGACTTTCTAAACTATTCGTGCCATAAAAATCAACCAGAACAGATTTTATTTTTTCCATGAAGGCATCTTTTACCGAATCCTCAACATAGATATAATCCGGAGCAACGCAGGTTTGGCCTGCATTATGAAACTTGGCCCATGCAATGCGTTTGGCAGTTACCTCAAGATTTGCTGTTGAATCTATTATAGTTGGGCTTTTACCCCCAAGTTCAAGGGTTACAGGTGTAAGGTGTTCAGCAGAAGCTTTCATGATTATTTTTCCTACCTGGGTACTCCCCGTAAAGAAAATGTAATCAAATTTTTGTCCCAGAATAAAACGGGTTTCTTCAATCTCGCCCAGTATAACGCAAAAAAAACCGGGTTCAAAATTTTGATTAATCATTTTTTCAAGCAATAAAGCAGTTTCGGATGCATGCTCTGAGGGTTTAATTATTACTGAGTTGCCTGCCGCAATAGCCCCTATGGCCGGTGCAATGGCCAGATGAAAGGGATAATTCCATGGTGAGATAATCAATACGCAGCCAAAAGGCTCATGATAAATATGACTTTTCCCAGGAAAATGTAAAACAGGAGTGTTCACTTTTTGTGGCTTTACCCAGTTATCCATCTTTTTAAGGGTGTAACGTAATTCCTGCAAAACGAATTCAATTTCTGCAAGATAAGACTCAAAGTTGGGTTTGCCTAAGTCTTTCTGCAGAGCTTCCTGGATTTCCTTCTCATAATCTGTAACCAGTTTTTTTAGTTTTTTCAGCTGGGTTTTTCTGAAAGCAGTATTTTTAGTTTTTTGCGTATTGTAAAACTCGCGTTGTTGCTTTATTTGTTTCTTTAAATGCTGCATAATTATAAAATATGAATGGGCTTTATATAAAATACAACAGGAAATTATTGCTTTAGTTTTTTTCTGATTAAACTATAGTTAATATATGTGAATTAAAAAGATATATTTGGTCAGATATGAGTGGTAAAAATCAGATTTGTGTAGGACATACATTGTTTTTACTGCATCATCATAAAAAAAAATTGTTAATTGTTAAAATTATTATCTTTATTATTGAACTTGATTACATAATAAAGAGTTTTAAATGCTTATAGGGGAAAATAATCCGGAATAATAAAAGAAATACAAGAGAAGAAATGCCGTCAAATTCAAATAGATATATTCCTGCGGAGAAAATAAGGCAATTGATAAAAAAAGTCAGATCGGGAAATTATGGTTCGCAAGAAACTTTGCATGAACTGAATGATCTGATAAATGAATCATCTGAAACGCTTCAAAATAATGATTTTTATCAGGATGATCATTTACTCAGGTTGTCAGCAGCGTTCGAACAAAGTGCCAATTCAATAATGATTACCGATGTAAAGGGGGTTATTGAATATGTAAATCCCCGGTTTTATGAGGTAACAGGTTATTCGCAGGATGAAATTATAGGACAAACTCCCCGGGTTATCAAATATGAGAATTCAGTTATTGATTATGCTGAACTGTGGAAAACCATTAGTTCCGGAAAAACCTGGACGGGAGAGTTTTTGAACAGGAGTAAATCCGGCGAACTTTTCTGGGAACTTGCCACAATAAGCCCTATAAGAAATGCTCAGGGAAAAATAATCAATTATCTGGCCATAAAGGAAGACATCACGTTACGAAAAAAGACCGAGAAGCAACTGCAGGAAGCCAAAGAGTTTTACCTTAACATGCTGGTGGACTTTCCGGTAATGGTATGGCAGTGCGATATCAACGGTTTTTTCAGATTTTTCAATAATACATTCCTGCATTTTGTGGGTGAACCTGTTTCACGCGATGTTATAGTTGATTATGATGCGCTTGTTCACCCCCAGGATAAAGGAAAGTTTAAAGATGCCCTTGCTCAAAGTTTATCTGAAAAAAGTCCATTTATTTTAGAATACAGGATTAAAGACCGGTTTGGAAATTATCGCTGGGTATTAAACCAGGCCAAACCTTTTTACAACCATGACGGTAAATACAGAGGCCTGCTTGCCACCTGTATTGATATCCATGAACGAATTCTGGCAGAGTTGCGTTTGCAGGATAGCGAAGAAAAATACCGCCGCATGTTTGAAAAGTCGTCTCTGGGCATTTTCCGGCTTGATAAAAAATTTCGCTTTGTATCGGGTAATAAGGCGTTTGCTGAAATTCTCGGATATGATGACCTGCCAACTTTTCTTATGGAAATAAAAAAAGAACCCGCGAAGGTCTTCCCTGATTTTAATGCTGAAAGAGATTTCATTAAGCAGATTGTAAGAAGCAAAGAAACACGTTTTTTGCTGGAAAAAGAACTCATCAACCGGTACGGCGAAAAAATTTTCGTAGTAATTCATTTAAGAAAGATTACGGAAACCAAAGATGACTCTTACTATATCGAAGGGTTTATAGAGAATATCACACAAAGAAAATCTGCTGAAAAACAATTGAGGCAGGCACGGGATGATGCAGAAAAAGCGAAGATGGCTCAGTCGGAGTTTCTCTCGCTAATGAGCCATGAAATACGTACACCGCTCAATACAGTTGTATCTCTTACCGATTTGATGCTTGATGATAAACTTTCTGATGATCAAAAAGAAAATCTTAGCACTGTTAAGTTTTCGGCCCATCATCTGCTGCAATTGATTGATGATATTCTGGATTTCAATAAAATTGAAGCCGGAAACCTTATGTTTGAAAAAACAGAATTTGATATTCGTTCTCTGGTAAATGGTATTGTAAAGACTTTAAAAATAAAGGCTGAAGATAAAAACCTGAAGCTATCGGTACATATTGATGACGAGCTTCCGGAAATTATGATAGCCGATACATTGAGACTCAGACAAATTCTTCTGAATATGCTTTCCAATGCCATTAAATTTACAAATGAAGGCTACGTTAGTTTAAAAATAGAAAGTCGGCCGGGCCGTAAAAACAATGAAAAGAATATTCATTTTAAGGTGAAAGATACGGGTATTGGTATCCAGGCCGATCGTTTGAATGCAATTTTTGAAAAGTTCACACAGGCCGAAACCAGCACATCCCGAAAATATGGTGGCAGTGGTTTAGGACTTACAATTTGTAAGCGTCTTGTTGAACTTCAGGATGGTGAAATTTCTGCTAAAAGTAAGCCTGGGGAGGGTTCTGTTTTTTCATTTTACCTTCCCATGCAAACCGGGGAAAAGAAATTTCCTTCACCTTCCGCCCCCAAAGAGAAATCAACACACAAAAACCTTAAGGGTATTAAAATTCTTTTGGTAGAAGATGATAAGATGAATCAGTTTGTGGGTAGAAAGGTTATAGAAAAAAAATGGCAGGCTGATCTTACTATTGCAGAAACAGGGGAAGAAGCATTGGAGTATATTCGCAAAACAGCTTATGATCTTATACTTATGGATTTGCTTTTACCTGGTATCAGCGGTTATGAAGTAACCCGTAAAATAAGGCAAGGAGATACAAGTAATATAAACTCTCCATCGGTTCCTGTAATTGCATTTACCGCTGATGCCTTTGCAGAAACACGCCAGAAAGCATACGAGGCCGGAGTAGATGACTTTGTAAGCAAACCCTTTGATTATTTCAGGCTGTTTGATAAAATAATTCGGTACAAAAAATAATTCATTCTGTTTAGTACCTGATTTTATTCAATCAGAATATTCTTATCAAGATGAAACTACTTTCTGTAGTATAATTATTATGCTGCAGGTGTTTATGTATTTTGTAACTTTGCGGTTCGTTTTTCCCCATGAGCATAAAGTTTAATATTCTCAATATCCAATAGTTATGAGTGAGTCTTTTCAGAAGAGTAAAAAGGAGTTCAGGAGATATACAGTAACCTCGGCTCTGCCTTATGCCAATGGGCCGGTTCATATAGGGCATCTGGCGGGTGTATACGTTCCTTCAGATATATATGCCAGGTATCTGCGCTCCAGAGGGAGAGATGTTTTATTCATCGGGGGAAGCGATGAACACGGTGTTCCAATTACCATTAAAGCAAGAAAAGAAAACGTTACTCCCCAGGATGTGGTAGATAAGTACCATTACATGATTAAGGATTCATTCGAAAAATTCGGAATTTCTTTTGATGTATATAGCCGAACATCGGCAGCAATCCATCATGAAACAGCATCAACGTTCTTTAAAAAACTTTTTGACGAGGGAAAGTTACAGGAGAAAGAGAATGAGCAGTTTTATGACGAAGAAAACAAACAATTTCTTGCCGACAGATATATTACCGGAACCTGCCCCCATTGCAGTTATGAAAAAGCCTACGGTGATCAATGCGAAAACTGTGGCACTTCACTAAGTGCAACAGATCTTATCAATCCCAAATCGGTACTTAGTGGAAATAAACCTGTTATGAAAAGAACCAAACACTGGTACCTGCCATTACAGGATTATGAACCCATGCTTCGTAAATGGATCCTGGAAGGGCACAAAAATGACTGGAAGTCAAATGTATACGGGCAATGTAAATCATGGATCGACCAAGGTTTGCAGCCCAGGGCTGTAACCCGTGATCTTGACTGGGGTGTTAAGGTTCCGCTTGAAGGAGCTGAAGGCAAAGTACTTTATGTATGGTTTGATGCACCAATTGGATATATTTCGGCTACCCGCGAATGGGGAGAAGAAAACAACAGGGAATGGGAACCCTATTGGAAAAGCAAAGACTCTAAACTGGTTCATTTTATCGGGAAGGATAATATCGTATTTCACTGCATAATCTTTCCATCAATGCTTCACGCTGAAGGATCATATATCTTACCCGATAATGTTCCTGCCAATGAGTTTCTTAACCTGGAGGGAGATAAAATTTCAACCAGTCGTAACTGGGCCGTCTGGCTGCATGAATACCTTGAAGAATTTCCGGGTCAGCAGGATGTACTGCGTTATGTATTGTGCGCTGCTGCTCCTGAAACCAAGGATAATGATTTTACCTGGAAGGATTTTCAGGCCCGCAACAATAGTGAACTGCTTGCTATTTACGGAAATTTTGTAAACCGTACCCTGGTATTAACTCACAAATACTATGACGGAAAAGTACCGGCTCGTGGGCAGTTAACGGCAACTGATAAGGATACTGTCAGTCAGATCTCCCGATATCCCGAAATTATTGCAAACAGCCTGGAAAATTACCGGTTTCGTGAAGCTTTGAGCGAGCTAATGAATCTTGCCCGCCTCGGTAATAAATACCTTACCGACAACGAGCCCTGGAAGATTTTCAAAACCAGTCCTGAGCGGGTTGAAACCATAATGAATATCAGTTTGCAAATATGTACCAGCCTGGCGATTCTTTCAGAACCTTTCCTGCCGTTTACAGCGCAAAAGCTAAATAATATGCTGGGCATTGAACCTATGATGTGGGATGATACCGGTTCTATTGAAAACCTTATGCCTGAGGGGCACATGATTAACAAACCGGGATTTCTTTTTTCTAAAATTGAAGATGAAACGATACAACAACAGATTGATAAATTAATTAATACCCGGAAATTGAACGAGGACAAAGACATTCCTGAAAACGAACCGTTTAAAAAAGATATCGGATTTGATGATTTTTTGAATATGGATTTGCGCATCGCTACCATTACCGGTGCAGAAAAGGTTGCCAAAACAAAAAAGCTTCTGAAGCTTACCCTTGATACCGGAAATGATACAAGGACTGTTGTTAGCGGAATAGCAGAATTTTACCAACCTGATCAAATTATTGGCAAACAGGTGGTCTTACTGGCAAATCTTCAACCCAAAGTGATCAGGGGAATTGAATCGCATGGAATGATTCTTATGGCTGCAAATAATAAAGGTGAGCTGGCATTTTTGCACCCCGACAAAGTTATTAACAATGGGGGCCTGATATCCTGATTGCATCAACGACATTTTTGGGTCGTTGATCAATTCATTTAACTGATCAGTATAAAACTTCATTTTTTAGGTGTTATTCGGTTTTTAGTGATAAGAAAAAATCTTTATATTTGCGCCCGTTAGGCCTCGTAGTTCAACGGATAGAATAGAAGTTTCCTAAACTTTAGATACAGGTTCGATTCCTGTCGAGGCTACAAATGATTAATTCACACCCAGAACATTTTATCATATAAACCTGAAAAGGCAACACAGAACTATTGTTTTAAAACAAAAGAAACCATGAACAGAAAAGACGAAAGACCTAGCAAAATTTCTTATGAAAGGTATTTGAATGAATTGGGAATTCCGGAGGATCAAAAAAAATCAAATGGAGGACACATTCCTGATTATGTAAAGTATGGTACCTGGCTTAGGGTTAATTCAGCAGAAAAATTTGAAAAGGATTACCAGGAGTGGAAGGCAAAAATAAGAGCTGAGCAAAACCTTTAAAAATAAGAATCAAGTAAAAAATGGCTCTCATTTGCTGTCAAATGAGAGCCATTTTTATATTTGGGAAGCTGTATAAAGATATTTTAAATCACGTTAAGTTCCTTGCCTACTTTAATAAAAGCATCAATGGCTTTGTCAAGATGGTGTTTTTCATGCGCTGCCGAAAGCTGTATTCTTATTCGGGCCTGTTCTTTGGGTACTACAGGATAATAAAAACCAATTACATAAATACCTTCTTCGAGCATACGTGAAGCAAATTTTTGAGAAAGTGCTGCATCATAAAGCATCAGTGCTACAATGGCCGAATCAGATGGCTTCAGGTCAAAACCTGCTTCCGAAATTTCCTTTTTGAAATAGGCTGTATTGTCCATCAGCTTGTCGCGGTAAGATGTATCTTCTCCTATCAGGTCAAATACCGCCAGAGAAGCTCCAACAATTGCGGGGCTTAAAGAGTTTGAGAACAGATAGGGTCGTGATCTCTGACGTAAGATATCAATGATTTCTTTTCGTCCGGTGGTAAAACCTCCCAGTCCTCCTCCCAGAGCTTTACCCAGTGTGCCGGTAATAATATCTACCTTATCAAGAACATTGTGATATTCAGGTGCACCCCTGCCGGTTTTTCCAATAAAACCGGCCGAATGGCATTCATCAGTCAAAACCAGGGCATCATATTTTTCTGCCAGCCGGCATATTTCATCCATTTTAGCAATATCGCCATCCATCGAAAAAACACCATCCGTAACTATGATTCTGTGCCGTTGAGCCTGGGCAGCCTGTAGCTGTTTCTCCAGGTCTTCCATATCCGCATGAGCGAAACGATACCTCGCTGCCTTGCATAAACGCACACCATCAATAATGGAAGCATGGTTGAGGGCATCTGAAATGATGGCATCATTTTCATCAAATAAGGGTTCGAATACACCTCCATTGGCATCGAAACAAGCGGCATAAAGAATGGTGTCATCAGTGCCAAAAAAATCGGCAATGGTTTTTTCAAGTTGCTTGTGAATATCCTGGGTGCCACAAATGAAACGAACAGATGATAAACCATAACCATGACTGTTCATTGCCTTTTTGGAACCTTCTATTATTTTGGGGTGATTTGATAAGCCCAGGTAATTATTGGCACAAAAGTTCAGAACTTTTTCTCCTGTGTTGAGTTCAATTTCGGCTTCCTGGGGGCTGGTGATTATTCTTTCCCTTTTGTATAAACCTGCTTTATCAATCTCCTGAAGTTGTTTCTTTAAATGCTCTTGTATTTTTCCGTACATAGTAAACCTGATTTTTTTTTTGACAGTTATTGTTTGTATTTTGATTTAAGGATTTAATATCGTTTTATATTCTTCAGCTGCATGGATAATTCGTAATGCTTCTGCTACATCGGGGTCATCATTTAATGAAGAAATAATTCGTCCTTCCTGGTTATAATACCTTCCAACAATTTCATTTTTCAATAGCATTTCTATCTCATTACGGAAAGTAATCAGATCATCTTTTTTTGATTCTTTTATCCTTTCCTGAACTCTTTGTAATTCTTTGTCTATAGCATCATGGTACTTTTCTTCTATTGACATCTTTCTCAATCGTTCAATATACATTTCGCTTTCAGTAACATAAGAATAATCTTTACCTTCAAGGAAAGACAGAAAGTCATCATAGATTTCCTGGCTGATTTCAAATTTATCTGCAGGATCTATTGTACTGTTGTTGCGGTAAAAATGATTGGCATAATCAAAGATGTGAAAATTTGTAACAAGCGCTAAAGCAATATTGCTTATGGATAATGGTTCAATAAAGATATCAGGCTCAATGCCGCCACCGCCATAAACTATTCGCCCATTTCGGGTTTCAAAAGGCATTTTGAGAGAATCGGGTATGGCTGCTATACTACCGTCTTCATTTCTGTGCGCATAATCTATTGCCTGAATACTCCTTCCTGATGGTATGTAATACTTAGCCACGGTAATTTTCATTTGAGTATTGTAGCTCAAAGGCACTACATTTTGAACCAATCCTTTTCCAAAAGTTCTTTGTCCTACAATCACTCCCCTGTCAAAATCCTGTATGGCACCCGCAACAATTTCTGATGCCGATGCGCTGGCCCTGTCAACAAGCACTGCAAGCGGAATTTCTTTGTTAATGGGGTTGTTAAGGGTTCGGTGTGTGGTATTTCGCTCTTTTATTTTGCCTTTGGTTTCAACCACAACCTGGTTTTTCTCTACAAAAAGATTGGTAATATTTACAGCTTCGTTAAGCAGACCACCGCCATTTCCTCTGAGGTCAATTACCAGGGATTCGGCGCCATGATTATTTTGTAATTCACTGAATGCATCACGAACTTCCCTGCCTGCATTTTGTGTAAAACTGGTAAGTTTAATGTAGCCGGTTTTGTCGTCGATCATCCCGTACCAGGGAATGTTATCAATTTGTACTACCTCACGCTCCATAGAAATGATGAGTGTTTCATCATGTCCGCTTCTTTCGATTTCAATTATTACTTCGGTGCCGGGTTGCCCTTTAAGCAGCGAGCTTACTTCTTCCTGCGTGCGGTTTTTGGCATCATTTTCGTTAATATTAAGTATTTTATCACCGGGTAAGAGGCCGGCCTTGCTTGCAGGAAAACCTTCATAGGTTTCGGAAATAAAAATGTAATCTCCTCTTCTCATAATAAGTGCACCAATACCCCCGTATTGTCCGGTGGTCATAAACCTAAAGTCTTCAATTTCTGATTCAGGGATGAAGTTGGTGTATGGATCAAGCGATTCGAGCATTTCGTCAATGCCAGTTTTTATAAGCTCAGCGGCATTAACATCGTCAACGTAATTGATAACCAGTTCGCGAAACAAGGTATTGAAGATATCAAGGTTTTTGGCTATCTCGAAATTGTTGCTTACGTAGGCCGTTGAGAAGATTGAAGTAAGTGTAATAGCAATAAATGCTAATATTACCAACGGTTTTCTGAAATGTTTTCCCAGGTTTTTCATAAGAGTATTTTTAAAAGATCAAGGGACCGGATCGTGACCACTGCCACCCCATGGGTGACAAGATGCTATACGTTTGATTGTGTACCATACACCCCTAAAAGGCCCGTGCTTTTTCAGCGCTTCTACGCCGTATTGTGAGCAGGTAGGTGTATAACGGCATGATGGTGGGAAAAAAGGAGAAATTGCTCCCTGGTAAAAACGTATTAATATGATAAAAAACCATTCTAATATTTTTTTAAAAGCCCGCCAGATACCTCCAATCAATCGCATGATCCGGGTTGTTGTGAAATTTTCTGAACTAATTTTTGTAAAGATACAATGATTTTTGCTTCCATATCGGGGTAGCTCAATATTGGTTGAGCCGTATATATTATGCCCAATAAGCAGAAACAATTCTGCTCATTGAGAAACGTATAAAATTCCTGTTTGTTATTACGATAGGCTTCTTTAACAAGTCTTTTGATTCTGTTACGCTTAACTGCTGATTTATGCTGTTTTGCAGGTACGCCTGTGAGGCATTTGGCCGGTTGATGAAAATATGCATTACCGGGAATTTTACGTTGGGGGTAAGAAGGGTTCTGCAGCCTCTGTATCGGATTCTGTAATTCAGCAAGACCACTAAAATGATAAGGGCTTCCGGTAAAAAACACTTTTTCCAGGTTTTGATCAATGATTTTCCAAAAAACCCGGAATGGATATTCATGAAATTGATTGCCTTGTTCGAAAAGGAGCTTCTTTAAAGTAAAATTGCACAGCCTCTCCTCTTTGGAGAAACTGTTTAATTCCAATTTTTTGGCGTGTTGAGCCATGGTGGGTTGGCTATTTTTTGCCTTTGTTGTTTTGAAGGTATTGCTCAATGGCCATTGTCATAGATGGGGCATCTGATGTTGGAGCCTTTATCTGGCATGTAAAATCTGCATTTTCAATGGCGCTTATGGTGGCTTGACCGAAGCCAGCAAAAATGGTTTCACCCTGCTTATAATCCGGGAAATTCTTTTGTAATGACTCAATACCAAAAGGGCTGAAAAATACAATCATATGAAATGAATCAATATCAATATCGTCTACTACATCATTTACTGTGTTGTAAATCGGGGCAATAATATGATCGATTTTGTTGGCTTTAAGCAAATCAGGAATATCCTTGTTGTGGTTTACCGAACAAGGGAAAAAGAACTTTTCGTTCTTTTGTTTTTTGATCAGTTCGAGCAATTCAGGAAATTTACTTTTACCGAAAAATATTTTTCTTTTGCGATATTGTACATACTTTTGAAGATACAGGGCGATGGCTTCTGAAACACAAAAATACTTCATGCTTTCAGGAATTGTAACACGCAACTCATCGCACAAACTAAAAAAGTGATCCACAGCATGTCTGCTGGTAAAAATGATTGCCGAGTAATCCAAAATGTTGATCCGCAGCTTACGAAACTCCTTGTTATCAACACTCTCAATTTTTATCAGTTTCCTGAAAGTAAGATTTAAATTATATTGCCTGGCAAGGTCTGAATAAGGTGATTTTTCATTGTCAGGCTGAGGCTGCGATATTAAAACATTTTTGATTTTCAAAGCTGCTCTCCTTTTTTGGTTTAACGTTTTTGGTTTTTTGTTTTGCGGGAATTTAACACCATTTTTGATTATCCGCTGTTTGTCAGGAAGTTAAAAGACCCCTGGCAAGTTTTAATACTAAAATTAAAGGTGCAATTTCGATGGCGCAAAGATACAAAATTAAATAATACACTGAAAAGTTCAGATTCTTATGACCAATGTATGCTCCTCTTATAATTTTGAATGCATTAAGTAATATGAAAATAATCCAGGCAGCACCTATGAATTGAATACTTTGATTAAAAACATCAATAATTAAAACAGGGAGCAACATGACTCCTATCCATTGATTGACGATTAAAATATTAAGAAAATAAATTCTTGTTGCATTTTCTGTTCTGAAAACCCATGCAATAAAACTTACAGCAATATACTTTACAAAAATAAAGATACTTATGGCTACAGTAATATAACCTATTTGCAAAAGAACAGGGGAGTTATCGAGAAAATCAGTACTCCCCCAATTTTCAATGCTCAAAAAAACAAGAATGCCAAAAACAACTATGAAGTTGAAAAAGAGAAAGAATGAAACCCAGTTATCCATCAAGCCACTTTCTCTTTCAAGTTGATTAAAATGTCTTCCTGAAAATGCAGCCAGCAATGATTCTCTGAACCTAAGGGGAAACAGGAAGTTTGCAAGACCAAGAACCAGCAGGGTTATTAAAAAAGTTATAGTAAAGATGTCTTTATCGGGTTTTCTGGTTTTATTTTTTAATTCTTTTTCCATAAGAACAGTTGACAACTCATGGTCTCCATAAAATTCTGCGGCCGGGTACAATCTGTTTGGAATATAATTTTGCGGCTTGGCAAGAATTGTATCCCAGGTAACCCCAAAGGCTTTGGTTCTGTCAAATCGGGGTTTTTCTGGTTGAATCCTTTCAACAGGAGCAGTGGGAGCAGTTGAATCTACCCGGGGTTCATGAACCGGTTCAACCACTTTTGTGGTATCTTCTTCAGGTATTTCTCTTTGATCTTCTGCCGGAATAGTGTCGGTTTCAGCCGGTGAAACAAGAGTATCTGCAGGTTCCGCTAAGGTATCCCCGATTGCAGGAGTCGGAGCAGGTAATGTGTCTTGTTGATTTGTCAGGCTTTCTCTTATTGTATCAATGGTTTCAGTTGCATTATGGATGTAATGAAAGTGGATATCGTGCAAGAATAGATTTGCCTGGCAGGTAGAGGGGAATGTCATTAATGTAATGACAATTAAAGTAAGCCAAACATACAACAGATGTTTTTTAAGCATAACCCCGGTTTTTTGCAAAGGTAAATCAAATTTTAAGGAAAAAATCAGTGTTTTTCATAATCAACTGATTGTAGATTTTATTTTTCATTTTATTGAACCGACCAGGAAGTTGTTACCAATTTAACAATTGTTTAACACTAAACTCATAAAGTTGTGTAAAAAATAGTCAGTCGCACTTTGAAGGGTCACAAAATAATTCTAATTTTGCTGTCCGTTGACTATCAATATTTTTTCACCTTAAATCAAGTTCAGGAATGGATCTGTTAGCATCAATAAAAGCCAATGCAAAAAAGCATGATAAATGTATTGTACTGCCCGAGGGTACTGAAGAACGAACTTTAAAGGCAGCTGATGAAATATTAAAAGAAAATATTGCCAGGATCATATTGCTGGGCAATAAGGATGAAATTGAAAGCCTTTCAGAACAACACGGTTTAAAACATGTGGCAGAAGCTACTATTATTGACCCGATAAATCACCCTGATAAGCAGCTTTACATTGACTTGCTTTTTGAGATTCGTAAAAATAAGGGAATAACCAAAGATGAAGCAGCCAAACTCGTTGAAGATCCGTTATATCTGGCCACTCTTTTGATTAAAAACGGAGATGCAGACGGCGAAGTTGCAGGTGCTGCAAATGCCACCGGCAATGTGCTTAGGCCGGCTTTTCAGATTGTGAAAACTTTGCCGGGAATTAGTGTGGTTTCAGGAGCATTCATTATGATTATGCCGGATAAGAAATGGGGTGAAAATGGTATTCTTGTATTTGCTGATTGTGCTGTGCATCCCGATCCTACTGCTGAAGAGCTTGCTCAAATTGCCGTTATGACAGCACAAACAACACAGGCTATTGTTGGTGTTGAGCCACGGGTGGCTATGCTGAGCTTTTCAACAAAAGGAAGCGCCAACCATCCTATGTGTGATAAGGTAATTGAGGCAACTCAACTTGCAAAACAAATGCAACCAGATTTGAAAATTGACGGTGAGTTACAGGCTGATGCGGCCATTGTAGGTGCTATTGGCAAAAGTAAAGCACCCAATAGCGATATTGCCGGGATAGCCAATGTTCTTGTTTTCCCCACGCTGGAAGTTGGCAATATCGCCTATAAGCTTGTGCAACGTCTGGCCGGAGCCGAAGCCGTTGGACCTGTTCTGCAGGGAATGGCTGCTCCTATTAATGATCTTTCAAGGGGTTGCTCGGTTGATGATATTGTTAACCTTGTGGCTATTACCGTTAACCAGGCAGCTGGGAAATAAACAATAATAATAATATCACTAAAGACTTTTAACATAAATAATCAAAATAACACGAATGAAAATCTTAGTATTAAACTGCGGAAGCTCTTCCATTAAGTATCAACTAATAAACATGGCCAACAACGCTGAATTGCTGGCCAAAGGTTTGCTGGAAAGAGTAGGATTGAAAGACAGTGAACTCAAGCACCAATCAAAAGGGAAAGATAAATATTATCTTATTCAGGACATATCTAACCATGAGGTGGGCATTGACCTGATATTGAAAGTATTGCTTGATCAGGATTATGGTGTTATTTCCAATGTTAATGAAATTCTGGCTGTTGGACACAGGGTTGCTCATGGGGGTGAGAACTTTAGCGCAAGTGCTCTTATTACATCCGATGTGAAGAAAAATATTGAAGATGTAATTGAATTAGCCCCTTTGCATAATCCTGCCAATCTTAATGGTATTGTATCAATGGAGAAGCTAATGCCAAATGTTCCTCAGGTTGCGGTTTTTGATACAGCATTTCATCAAACCATTCCGCAACATGCGTATATGTATGGCTTGCCTTATGAACTTTATGAGGAAGATAAAATCCGTCGCTATGGTTTTCATGGAACAAGCCATAAATTTGTTTTTGAAACGGCATGTGATGCATTGTTTATGCGTCGCGATAACATAAAAGCAATTACCTGCCACCTGGGCAATGGAGCATCTATTTGTGCTATCAAGAATGGTAAGTCTGTAGATACTTCTATGGGCCTAACACCCGTTGAAGGGCTGATGATGGGAACCCGCACCGGCGACCTCGATCTTGGGGCCCTACTCTATATCATGAAGAAAAAAGATCTTGACCTTGAAGCAGCCAATAATCTCATCAATAAGAAGAGTGGGGTATTGGGTGTTTCCGGTATTTCTTCTGATATGCGTGATATTGAAACGGCTGCGTGGAAAGAAGGAAACAAAAAAGCTGACCTTGCTCTTGAGATGTATAATTACAGGATCAAAAAGTATATCGGATCATATGCAGCTGCTATGGGCGGTGTAGATCTTATTATTTTTACCGGTGGTGTAGGTGAGAATGGTCCCGAAACACGCGAAGCTGTATGTAAAGGGCTTGAATTTCTTGGTGTTGCCTTTGACGCTGAAAAAAATACCGGTTTGCGAGGTAAACTGGATATGATTTCAAAACATGACTCAAAAGTAAAAGTAATGGTGGTGCCCACCAATGAAGAGCTTGTTATTGCCCATGATACTCTTCGCATTGTTTCTCATAAAGATGAAAATGACGAAATTTAGTTTTAGGTTTATATAAATTTAAAAAAAGGTGCTTGTGTTTTAAAACAGAGCACCTTTTTTAGTGCCAGTAGTATTATTGTTTTCAGAAATCCACAAGCCTGATGCCTACGCTGAATGGTATCAATTCGGGACCTTTATCATCTTTGAAAAGATTATTTAGGGCATAGGTCGCAAACAGGTTTACCCGGCCCCATCCGATACGTCCGGTAAGATCAAAGCGGAAGGGTGGAAGATGAAAGTCGTGATAATCTTTTTCTTTACGCTTCTTGCCATTTTCGTCAGTTACATATTTCGTATGGGTGCCAATACGGGTTCCGAGAATTACTCCACCGGCAAGATGGAATTTATTCGTTTGACGTGGGCCTTGGGTCTGGAATTCAAGCATCAGAGGCAGGTTGATCCAGGTTACAGTCATTTTATTTTTTGTGATATCCTTGATGGTATCTTCGTAAAAGCTTAACCCTTGCCTATCATACACTATGCGTGTCTGATTATCAAAGCGGTAATTGTTAAATCCAAGTCCCAGTCCGCTTACAAGACCAAGGTTGTTTGAAATTATTGGAAAATTTTGCTGCCAAAGGTTCAGGTTTACAACTACTGATTTGTTGTATCTTAAATCAATATATTCTGCATCACCTGAAAGGGTCAGACTATTATCCGGAGTGAGATAACCATTTATCCCCATTTCAAAACCTGACCAGTTGCTTCGAAATGAGCGGGATTTACGGGGTTGCATTTTTACTTTTTCTGAGTCGTCATCCTGAATGATAAGCATGTCGCGCCCCCCGATGCGTATACGGGTTGTATCACCCTGAGATGATTCGGTAGAAAGATCGGCCTGAGTACCATTTATCGATCCCATGCCTGATGTTTTGATTTGCACAGATGCAGGTTCCCGGTCAAAGGTTATCCTGGATGTACCGCTTGCATTGGCATCGAGATAATTACTTGCATTAACCCTTGCACGGGAAGCCCCGCTAACTTTAATGACGGTAGTTTCGGTTGAAAGCTGCTGAGCCCTTAATTGAGATGCACCGCTTGCCAAGCTTTTGTGATGATCTGCCTGCCCTGATACCAAAAGGTTAGATGCTCCGGATACTTTTGTCTCCAATGCAGTTGTATTTACGTCAATAGTGGCAGATGTAGCACCGGACATGTCAACTGTAAGTGCTCCTGTTTCAATGGTATTGGATGTTTTTAAACCGGATGCGCCTCCAAGCTTTACATAGTTGAGTTCCGGACTCATGATGCGTGCCTTAAGGGTTACATTGCGGGTTGAACCGTTAAAAGTAAGATGTAATACACCATCTTTAAGGTTTGTTTCTACCTTGTCAAGGTTCGATTCTTCGGTTTCAATTTCGATAAACCAGGATTCATCCTGGGTAAATTCTATTTTAAAGATGCTACCGGCATTAATGCCTGTAAAACCTTCTGTTGGTATTACTTCTGTTATTGTTTGGGCCTTAACAATACCGGCTGAAAAAATAAAAAGGCCAAATAAAAAAATACTTGATTTTATTGAATTCTTTGTTTTCATTGGTGGAAATTTTAAAAGGTTTGTAATCATGGTTGCTAAAGGGAAAACTTCTTGTTTTATGGTATTTGTTTTATTATTTGTTATACGGGTTTGATGCTACCTATACCACTTTTACTAATCATGGTTTTTTCGGGTTCTCCTGCATATCGTATGCTTCCTACTCCCGATAAATTGGCATCAAGCAGCTCAGTGGCAAAAACATCAGCAGAACCTGCACCACTTAGCTTAATGGTTGTAATTCGGGTAACAAGATCAACACATTTCATTGATGCAGCACCGCTCAGGCTTACATCATGTTTATCAGCATGACCGGTAATCCCTATGCTTCCTGCACCAGAAACGATAGTCCGGAGTTTTTGGACTTCCACATCCAGATCAATACTTCCTGCTCCACTTACAT
The DNA here is from genome assembly GCA_007132585.1 of Bacteroidales bacterium. GTDB lineage: Bacteria > Bacteroidota > Bacteroidia > Bacteroidales > UBA7960 > SKVR01. The sequence continues at coordinate 24,710 of SLOJ01000192.1, forward strand.
GAAGCAATAATTCTTCAGATGAAAGAGTATGATCAGCTTCAATACTGGTTGCTCCGGAAAGATTAATTTTATCAAGTTTATCTGTTGTAATATACACATGAAGACGTGTGGGGCGATAAACATGATTGCTTTCCATTTTTAATTCCAGTATATTCCTTCTTACATTGAAACTGATATATTCATGAATATTTTCATCTGTTTCAATGCGAATATCAGGCTCATCACCCTTTACAAGGAATATCTTAAACATACCGGATGCATCAATTTCATCAAAAGCATCTAGCATTGCTTCTACAGAAATAACATTGCCATCTCCTTTGATTGCATTTGCATTAAATCCGCATGACTGCAATCCCAAAATAAGTATAAACAAGGGAAGCAGAATGTTGAGTTTTTGTTTTTGATTTTTCATTTGAAAATAATTTAATGATCAAAAATTGTGAATTTTGTTTTAAGACGGCTACATATGAAAAAAGTTACAGGTGAATTCAAAAAAATAAAAAAAGGCCACATGTTCTTACATGTGACCTTTTAAAGGATTACTTGGTTTTATCAATATGCTGCTTTAAACTGTTCTAGAAATCGCATATCATTTTCAAAATATAACCTAAGATCATTTACCATATATTTAAGCATTGTAATTCGTTCAATTCCCATTCCAAATGCATAACCGCTAAAAATAGCGCTATCGATATTACAGTTTTCCAGCACATTGGGGTCAACCATACCGCAGCCCATAATTTCAACCCAGCCTGTTCCTTTGCAGATATTGCACCCTTTGCCTTTGCAAAAAGGGCAGGAGACATCAACTTCGGCACTGGGCTCGGTGAAGGGGAAGTAGGATGGCCTGAGCCTGATTTTTGTTTCCGGGCCGAAGAATTCGCGTGCAAAATGATCGAGCACATGCTTCAGATCGGCAAATGAAACCCCTTTATCAATATACAACCCTTCAACCTGGTGAAAGATACAATGTGCACGTGCCGATATGGCCTCATTTCGAAATACTCTGCCCGGTGATATGGTCCTGATCGGGGGTTTCTGATTGTTCATTACCCTAACCTGTACCGATGATGTATGCGTACGCAGAGTTATATCCGGATTTTTTTCCACAAAAAATGTGTCCTGCATATCTCTTGCAGGATGATCTTCAGCAAAGTTTAACGCCGAAAAGTTGTGCCAGTCATCTTCTATTTCCGGCCCTTCAGAAATAACAAACCCGATTTTTTCAAATATACCATTGATTTGGTTTCTTACTATGGAAATGGGGTGACGACTTCCGGCTTTGGCAAAATCAACAGGGAGCGTTAGATCCGGATATGTATCAGAACCTGAGGTTTGTAGTTTTTGCTCCTCAATGCGTTGTTTTATCTCATTTACTTTGTTTAAAGCCAGTGTTTTTAATTTATTGAGCTGTTGGCCAACCTGCTTTTTTTCTTCCGGGGGCAGTGTTTTGAAGTCATTAAAAAGAAGACTGATCTGTCCTTTTTTAGACAACATGCGGATTCTGAATTCTTCTGCCTGATCAATAGACTGGGCATCAAATTTTTCAACTTCCTTCAGTAAATTGTTAATCTTCTCAATCATTATAGTTTATTTCAATCGGGTTCACTTTTATTCCACAATTTGCATAGTAACAGAAATGTCTTCAATAGGCCTGTTGGCACGGTCAGTTTCTGTTGCTGCAATAGTGTCTACCAATTCAAGTCCTTCCACAACTCTGCCAAAAACAGTGTATTCTCCATCAAGGTGGGGGGTTCCGCCAACTGTAGTATAAGTTCTTATCTGTTCGGTAGTAAGGTCTTTTTGCATTCGTTGCTGCAGCATTCCGAGTTCATCGTGGTTGAATACTCTTCCCTGCACAATATAGAATTGCGAACCGGAAGATTCTTTTTCCGGGTTTACCTGATCGCTCTGGCGTGCAGCAGCAACGGCACCTTTTACATGGTACATCCCTTCAACGAATTCAGCCGGAATGGTATAGCCAGGACCACCCATTCCAAGTTGTCCTCCGGGCTGAGCATCTTTTGAGTCAGGATCCCCACCCTGAATCATAAAATCATTAATTACCCTGTGAAAAAGGGTGCCATCATAAAATCCATCCTGAACAAGCTTTATAAAGTTGTCGCGATGCAGGGGAGTTTCATTATATAGTTCGATAATTATTTCGCCGTGCGGTGTGCTGATAGCTACCTTTTCGCGGTCTTCCGAAACTTCCTGTTCCTGCGCCTGATCATTGCCGGTACTGCCCTGCCCGCAAGATTGCAAAACCAGCATTAAACCCAATAAAAAAACTACGTTTATCTTCATAGCAAGTCAAATTTTAAGTTAAATCCGGGGACCCGGAAAATTTTTACAACTTCTTTATATAGTAGATGTTCTATGGTATTCAACAAATTAGCAATACTTATACTGTTGCCTGTGATAAAATTACCAGCCGGCAAGCAATTTCATGAAAAACAAGCATCAAAGATAAAAAAAATATGCCCTTGTACATTGTGTTTTTTCAATGCAAGGGCATAAAGGTTTTAGGGTATAGGGAAGGATTGTTTAAGTTCTATTGCAGGTGATATATATTGCCTGAGCCGGAAATATTGAGATTTACTGAAGGATTTCCCCTGTAATATACTTTTCCGCTACCTGAAATTCTGGCGTCAAGCTTTTGAACAGCGTGAACACATACCTCTCCCGATCCGCTGATTCGTAAATCTACCAGCTGAGATTCCATTTGTAATGCATCTATTCTTCCCGAACCGGAGATCTGGCAATTCTGAGCACGGGCGCTTCCAATCATATCAATTACACCTGAACCCGATACGGAGCTGTTAATTTGGTCAAATTCACCCGAAAAATAAATTTTTCCTGAACCGGAAACTTCGGCAGCGATACGTTCACTATAAAAGAAGTTGTCAACAACAATGTTTCCTGATCCGGCAACCCTGAGAAGTTTTATTTCAGGCA